>NZ_DBBF01000028.1:0-93668 GCF_002292065.1 Acinetobacter sp. UBA991
CGTTGGGGGTGTTTTTTATTGGGAAAAATTTTATATATTCAATTATTCTCACCAGATTTGACTAAAAAGTCTTCATACTCTCCCTTTCCTTGCTTAAGATATAAACAATTTGAATCGAGCATCAGTTCATGCAGTTTAAAATTATCGCCGCTCAAGATTTGGATAGACTACAGCGACAACAGATTGCTGAGTTATGTTTTACAGCTTTTGATGAAGATCCTTGGAGTCAGTATGCCTTCATGCAAACAGCTTCTCATTTAATCTGTATATTGGATGAAAAGATTGTATCGCACGCTCTATGGACGGATCGAATGTTCATTGTTAATGACAATATCAGTGTAAAAACTGCTTATGTTGAATATGTGACGACTGATGAAATGATGCGGGGGAAGGGGCTAGCATCACAGTTATTAAGATATTTGATCGATGCTTTAACGACTTGGGGTTATGAACTTGCTGCATTACAGCCCGAAGATGATGCATTCTATAAAAAACTAGGCTGGATTTCTTGGTTGGGGGATTTATATATCAAACAAAATAGCTCTACTTATTTGACAGATGAGAATGAAATTCTGCTGTATCCATTGAGTGTTAAGCTGAAAGAATTACTATCACATCATACAGCTGATGATGCGATTTGCACGGATTGGCGAGAGGGAGAGCTTTGGTAGTTCTAGCTATATTTTAATGCTAATTGTTTGATTTTAAATGTATATTAAGTAAGGAATTATGATAATTACTATTTGAGATTGTTAGCCTAGGAGATGCTATGGAGTTTATAAGTACCTATGGTAAGGAAATAGTTTCTTTATTAGTACCATTTATTACTTGGTTTCTGAATGTGGGGATAAAGCCTAAAGCAAAATTAATTTGGACAAATCCTCATGCATTTGTTTTCCTTGTACAAGAACCTTTGAAGGATGCTGAGGGTAATATTTTAAAGCCGATGCAAAGAGTTGAGACAGCATCAATCAAAGTTATAAATACTGGAAGAGATACTGCAAATAAAATTGAATTAATTTTTAATTGGCAGCCCCAGCATATCAATTCTTGGCCTGTTCGCTCTTATGAACAAAAGATAGCCCAAGATGGTCGCTGTACTTTAATATTTGATAACCTATCACCGAAGAAAGAGATAGGAATTGAAATAATGGGCATAAATGTTGACCTTCCTGCTTTACTTCTAGTTCGTAGCGCTGAATGTACTGCTAAAAATGTAGCTTTGAGTTGGTTCCAATCTGTACCGAATTGGAGAATTAATTTAGTTCGTGGATTAATTCTAATTGGTTTTAGCACAACAATTTATTGGGTTATCTCTTTAATTCAGTTTCTTGTTTTAAAGACACCACATTAAATCATTAGTTAGAATAACTAATGATTTGAATAAGGCGAATTTGTTTCAGGATAATTGAATTTTGTAGTAACTCTTATTTATATGCCTATAATGATTGAGAATCATTCCAAATCTAATAAGGAAATAACATGTCAACCGATCAGCAATTTCCAACACCTGCCAATCTAGGTATCGCAGTTTATTCAAATAATGCTGAAGCCATTGGTAACACACCTTTAGTTCGGATCAATCGCCTCATCAAAACCGGTGCAACGGTACTGGCAAAAGTAGAAAGCCGGAACCCTGCATTTTCAGTGAAATGTCGTATTGGTGCAGCGTTGATTGCAGATGCGGAAAAACGTGGTGTACTGAAAGCAGGCATGCAGATTGTTGAGCCAACCAGTGGCAATACAGGGATTGCTTTGGCATTCGTCGCAGCGGCAAAAGGTTATCCAATTACTTTAACCATGCCTGCCAGTATGAGTCTAGAGCGTCGAAAAGTACTAAAAGCTTTAGGCGCAGATCTAGTGCTGACCGATCCTGCCAAAGGTATGAAAGGTGCGGTAGATGAGGCTGTTCGTTTAGCCACTGAAAATCCAGAACTATATTTCTTGCCGCAACAATTTGAAAATCCAGCCAACCCACAAATTCATACAGACACCACTGGCCCTGAAATTTGGCAAGCGACCAATGGTCAAGTGGATATCTTGGTTGCTGGTGTAGGAACTGGTGGTACCATTACGGGTATTTCACGTTATTTTGAGCAAGTTCAAAATAAACCACTGTATTCAGTTGCGGTTGAACCTGCTGAATCACCAATCATCACGCAAACCAAGCGCGGTGAAAGCATTACACCTGCACCACATAAAATTCAGGGAATTGGTGCAAACTTTATTCCTAAGAACTTAGACTTGGATCTAGTTGATGAAGTGCTGCCAGTGAATAGCGCAGCTGCTATTGAGTGGGCAAGAAAATGCGCAACCCAAGAAGGCATTTTAGTTGGTATTTCAAGTGGTGCAGCATTAGCGGCAGCAGCGCAAATTGCTGAACGTCCTGAAAATGTAGGCAAAACCATTGTGGTGATTTTACCTGATAGCGGTGAACGTTATTTATCTTCAGTCTTATTTGAAGGTTTGTTTGACGAAGCATAATTTCGTGATTCAATCAATAAAAAAACCATGCTTGAGGCATGGTTTTTTTATTGATTTTAAAGTGCTTTTTTTAAGGTTTTTTCGTGGCGTTTGACCGAGCGTGCATATTTCTTGGCTTTATGGCGCGTCCAGAAACTGCGTTCATAGCCAGTTGGTCCGACATTATAATAAGCCACGGCTTTAGACCAACTGCCAGCAGATCTATAGTAAGTCGAGAGCACATGTGCACCACAGTTAATATTGACATTCTCATCATAGAGATTGCCGGGGCAAGACTGACGCCAATGGCTGGAAATAATTTGGGTTAAACCGATTGCACCTGTTGGCGAGCGCGCTGAGCTGTTGTAATTCGATTCTTGACGGATCAGGGCCGCAAGTAGAGTCGGTGATACATCATAACGCTCAGCACTTTGAATAATTATTGGAGATAAACGATTTGCTGTGCTAGGCGAAACGGAATAGGCATTTTGCAAACCTGAGGAAAGTTGATTCGAGCGATTGGTAAAGGACCCGCTTAAACTGCTACATGCAGATAAACTGATTGCAAGCACAACAAGGCTGATCTTTAAAATGATTGAGGCAAACGGTTTGAAGGCCGTAGGTTGATCAGAAGAAGTTGATGTGATGTGCAAAACTAGAACCTGATACCAAACAGAAGTATAAGGATGGTATGCACTCAGTTTAGGCGAGTCAATAGTAGTTATTTTACGGTCATGGTTGGACTTGAGTGAGTCATAAAAAAGCCCCGACATCCTGTTGAAGCTTTTTCATCTTTGGTTGCCTGCCGCCAGTTTCTGTAAATGACTACATTCTGTATTTTTTGTTATTTTGAATGAGATATCCTGTCTTTCTATGATTTATAGATCAGTGAATCTAGCTCATTAGGTGTATTTGGCAATCATCACAGTAGTTTTAGGTTCTTGCATAATGGCGCATTAAAGGGCTTCTTTTAAACTTTGTTCATGGCGTTTGACTGAGCTGGCATAGCGTTCAGCTTGCTGACGCATATAGGGACTTCTTCTGTAACCTGTGGGGCCAACATTGTAATAGCCGAGGGCTTTTGACCAATCGCCTGTCGATTGATAGTAGTTCGCCAAGATATAAGCACCACAATTGATGTTGACATGTTCATCATATAAATCACCAGGGCAGAACTGTTGCCAAAATTTTGGGCGTACTTGGGTTAAACCCACGGCATCTGCTGAAGATCGTGCACGGGTTCTATAGCTAGACTCTTGACGAATCAGCGCGGCTAATAAATGCGGTGAGATATTGTGACGTTCAGCAGTTTGCAGAATGATTGGAGCAACCCGATTTGCGGTTGTTGGTGCTACTGAAAAAGCGTTTTGAATACCAGAAGACAATTTTTGGGAGTGATTTACCGTAGGTGCCTTGGTTGTCGTACACGCGACAGTGAAGTAAGTACTTAAAAAAATGAGACTCAATTTAGCAAAAGCAATCTGAAAGCGAGAAAAAGAAAATTTTTTGTGAATTATCATCGTGGAAAAATTTGACCGTCATCTATAAAACATGCGGATGGTAGGGAGCAAGCTGATGGGAGTCAATGTAATCTATAGGAGTAAATCGTTTAATTTTAGATATTAAGCCGAATAAGAAAGCCCCGACATCCTGTCGAGGCTTTCTCATATTTGGTTTCTTGCCGCCAACTCCTGTCAACGACCACATCCTGTGCTTGTTATTATTCTGAATGAGACATCCTGTCTCTCTATGCTTGATATATTAGTGAATCTATCTCATTCGGTATATTCGCCAATCACCACAGTCACTGTAGGCTTTTACTTACAAAGTGCAAATTAGCGTTTCTTTAGAATCCAGCCAACCAACCTTTGTGCAATTGGCGCGCAGACCAATACGCTAGGAAAGGCAAACATCCACGCCACGATCCATGCAGACATCCACATCGCAAAGAAATGATCGATAAAACCGACTGCCTTTAATGTGGTGATGCCAGAGATTAAAAAAGACATCATGCAGGATAAAATCAATGGAAATAAAAGACTTGCTGCTTTCACGTGATCATCACTCCTTGATATGCACTTAAGCTCAATGCAAAATTTTGTCCAAACAACTGAGCGGTTTTGATATCGCCAACATCAAAAGCATCTGCCGCACTGGCATGTTCAGCTTGTGCCATAAGGCCAGACCATGACCCGAGACGATTGGCCGCTTGCGTATAAGGAACACCTTGATGTTGCTCAGGTAAAATAGGATTACCGACCCATATCATACCGTGTTGCATCGAAAAGGTGAAAAGTGAAATCAGGGTAGATTGCTTATCGCCTGCAGGCAGTGAGGAAACTGTAAATCCTGCAGCTAACTTTCCTTTAAATGCTTGTTTTTTCCATAAAGGTCCTGTGGCATCCATCAACAGTTTCAATGTGCCTGACACACCACCCAAATAGGTTGGTGAACCCCAAATCAGTCCATCATAGTGACAGAGTAATTCAGGTTGTGACATTAGCTGCTCAGCGGTGAATAAATCAATTTTAATCTGTCCAACTTGTGCGGCACCGAGTTGAATCTGTTGGGCAATAAATTGAGTATGACCCTGACGGCTATGATAAATAATGGCAATAGACTTCATGGTTGAACTCCTCAGTGAAACAGTGCAAGCAATTGAGCGCTGAGATATAAACTGCAGCCAAAAATAGTGTGATTGATCAGACTTCGTAGGCAGTTGCGCAAAGGTTGTGCTGTTTTAGCTGAAGCAATGCCTGCCCCCATAGCCGGGTGCATGACGAAAAAGGGAATGAGCACTGTAATCACCCCGAAAATAAAGGCAGAGGTGAATTGTGGTTGCAACAGCCATGTCTCTCCAACAATCAGGACAAAGCTGAATGAAAAGAGAATGCCGACACTGTAATGTGCCAGCCAACCCAAGGCATATTCCTGTCGAATAGCAAGACTTTGCGCAATCGATGCATGGATGAACTTGCCCCGAAACATCCAACCGACCCAACGCCCCAGTAAGGCAAAATTTAAGCTTGGGAGGTTGAGTCTTTTTAATAGCAGTAGCCACATATCCATCATTATTGTGGCTCCTACGCCTAGGCATAGGATTTGAAATAATAGTTCCGAAGTTTCCATTTTTTCACCTTGATCTTTTTTGTATAAAACGCGATAAAGATAGTGTGCAAGTTCAAGTCAACTTGAAGTCAAGGGGTATTTATGGATATTGGAGAAGTGGCTAAACGGGCCAATGTGACTACCTCAACCTTACGCTTTTATGAGGAAAAGGGCTTAATTAGATCGATTGGTCGTCATGGCTTACGCCGACAATATAGCAAGCATGTCTTGGATCAATTGGCATTGATTGCTTTGGGGCGGGCGGCAGGTTTTTCCCTCAATGAAATTGCGCATATGTTTGGGGAGAGTGGTCAGCCCGAATTGGACCGAGCCATGCTCAATCAGAAAGCAGAGCAGCTAGAACAAATGACCCGACGTCTGCGCTTTATCAGCCAAGGACTGAGACATGCTGCGGTATGTCCCGCAGAAAATCATATGCAATGCCCAACCTTTCAAAACTTTTTAAAAGCTGCGATTGCTGGTGAATATCATCCGATCAAGCTTGCCTAAGATTGGATAGACCATAGTAAGCGCGATTCATAAAACAAAAGGTTGCGTTACATTGTCATGTTTTCGCCATAAAGACTTCATTTTATTGCAGTAAAAGCGTCATAAAAACTTGTTTTAATTTGCCTAATTTTTTACCAAATGTATAAAACCATGAACAAGAAAACTTTATTGGCCTTATTCTGCTGTAGTGCTTTGGGTTTAACGGCTTGTAATAATGATGACAATAACCAAGATCAGAATACATCGACAGACAAAGTCACAGAACCCACGCTGATTTCTTTCGCCAAGCTTCCTGTCGCAACTTATGCCGCTGGACCAGATTCAGGTAAAGCGGTGAGTGGGGCCAATGGCATCTATCCACCTTTTAAAGGACAACCTGTACAGGGCTTTTCTGCTGCCTTAAAAAATGAGGATGGCAGCTATATGGCCATGGCCGATAATGGTTTTGGCACACAGGATAACTCAGCTGATTTCTTATTACGCATTTATAAAATCAAAGCTGATTTTAAAACCAAGAGTAAAGGTTCGGGGCAGGTTTCTGTACAAAGTTTCCTTCAATTACGTGATCCCAATAAGCGGATTCCTTTTGAGATTGTAAATGGCAATACGGCAGAACGTTTATTGACAGGGGCGGATTTTGATCCTGAATCAATGCAACGTGCGCCAGATGGTACTTATTGGATTGGTGATGAATTTGGCCCATTTTTACTACATTTCTCAGCCGATGGTGTGTTACTCGATGCACCGATTGCTTTGCCCAATCCATTTAATCCGAGCCAAGAATTACGCTCTCCGCAAAACCAGCTGAATAAAGCCAATATCAATTATGTGGAGCCATTGGTGGGGCGCAGTAGTGGTTTTGAAGGCATGGCAATTTCACCTGATGGCAAATATCTGTATCCGCTACTGGAAAAGCCATTGCTGAATGACTCGACAGGTAGGCTGCTGATCTCTCAATTTGATCTTCAGAAGAAAGCCTATACGGGTGTTTATTATTGGTTCGTACTAGATAGTAAAGCCACCAATATTGGCGACTTCCAACTGTTTAATGACAAAGAAGGCATCATTATTGAGCGCGATGTGAGTCAAAATAATCTCGGTGGCCATAAGAAACTGATTCGAATTAAATTCAATGAGCCGAAGCAGGTGGTGGCACGCGAAGACTTGGTCGACTTAATGAAAATTGCCAATCCAAATGGGCTGTATGGCACAGCGCGTGAGGGAGATATTGGTACAGGCAAGGTGTTTGCCTTCCCTTTTGAAACCATTGAAGATGTGATTATTGAAAATGGCACGACTTTGACAGTATTGAATGACAATAATTTCCCTGGTTCATCAGGACGCAATGCCAAACTCGCCGATGATAATGAGATCATTCAGATTCGCCTGCCTAAAGCATTATTTTAAACATTTGATAAAAATGGCCGAAATGATCATTCCGCATTTCGGTCGAAGGCGTATACTGATCGGGCATAAGGAGTCCTCATGTCTGAATCAGTGCTGCGCCCAACCCATATTGAATATGGTTCGAAATCGTTTACTGCGATTTTATGGTCATTGTTCTTTGCTGGTTTCGCGTCATTTTCCTCGTTGTACTGTGTACAGCCGATGATGCCGATCTTTGCAGAATTCTTTCATGTCACTCCGACCCACAGTAGTTTTCCGCTGTCTTTTTCTACCATTGCACTGGCTATTGGCCTATTGTTCACGGGCTTTATTTCCGATCGATTCGGGCGTAAACCCATCATGGTGTTTGCCTTATTTCTGGTCTCGATTTTATTACTGATTAGTGCTTCTTTTCCAATCTGGGAAATTTTTCTAAGTACCCGTGTTTTGATTGGTCTAGCTGTTAGCGGTGTTGCTGCGGTAGCGATGACTTATATCGGAGAGGAGATTGCGCAGAAGGATATCGGTTTTGCCATGGGGCTGTATATCTCAGGTACCGCGATTGGCGGAATGGGTGGGCGTCTGATTGCAGGTGTTTTGGTTGATTTTATTTCTTGGCAATCGGCAACTTATATTATTGGTTTTCTGAATTTTGTGATTGCCTGCTTATTCTATCTGTTATTACCCAAATCACAGCATTTCAAACCATTTCCATTCCGATTTTCACGTTTTAAAGCAGCCTTTGAGCAAAATCTAAAAGACCCGAAATTACGCATTTTATTTGCCCAAGGTTTTATTCTAATGGGCTGCTTAGTCACGGTCTTTAACTATATTAGTTACCACTTATTAGAAGCCCCGTTTCATCTATCTCAAACATGGATCGGTCTGATTTCAATTGCTTATCTGGCAGGCATTTATAGTTCACCCAAAGCCGCGCAATGGGGCTTTAAATATGGGCGCGATAAAGTATTGCCAGTTTTACTGGTGATGATGATTATCGGCCTATTGATTACCTTGATTCCATCGCTCTGGACTATCTTACTGGGCCTCACAATTTTTACCTTTTCTTTTTTTGCGGCACATTCGACAGCCAGCAGTTGGGTTTCGGTTCAAGCTGTTCAGTATCGGGCAGTCGCGTCTTCACTCTATTTATTTTGCTATTACATCGGCTCAAGTTTACTTGGCAGTAGTGGCGGGTTGGTTTGGGAACGTTTTGGATGGGGTGGAATTAATTTGAGTGTCGCTGTGGTCTTAGTGATCGGTTTTGTGCTTGCGATATGCTTAATGAAGAATGAAAATAAAACGACAAATAAAGTCGCATAAACTTGATAAAAGTTCTGAAGATTTAGTAACTTAAATAAGCACCTATTTGGGTGTAGAGATAATATTAAAATTGGGGAAAATAATATGGAATTACATAGTCGTGTTTATTATAAACATCCTGATTCAACAATCATGGGGCAATTAGAAGTTTTATTTACAACACATCATGGAGATGAAGAAAAGTTCATTCAAACGGCTTTGCTAATTAATCCACAAGCAGATGAGATTATTCAAGAGCTGGTTGATTTGATCGATTCGATTGAACACGATCTTACACCAGAGACACTGCACTATGTTGATGGGTTTGCTGTGCTAGATTTTACCCATGGCTCAAATGGTGATGAAAACATTGAAAATATTTTATTATTTTTAAAAAGAGTATTACCTGATATTCATGCACAAGCTTGGGGCTGTGGTGATGATGATCCATGGGAGTTTTGGTTCAAATTTAATGGCGATGAGCTCATCCGTGAAGATGATGAACCTTTTAATGATCCTGATGAAGATGAAGAAATTAAAGCTTCTATTTATATGTGGTGGCATCAAGATTTACCTTCTGAAATTAAAGAAGGTTTCTTGAACGAAAAGGAATAATTATCATCATCTTATGACGCAGTTTCCTCAATAAGTTACAAATACTTTTTGGGGAAATGTCATTGTTTGTTTTTTGATCTATAAAAATGAATGAAATTCATGTTAAAATGATCGGCTTTCATTTTAGGGGTTAAAATACCAACAGCCCTTATAAATGTCTCTCCTTCATCTGCTAGCCGAGATTCGCAAGCTATGTCTACTGCCTATACCATGCAGACTGCGCCTAAAGCGCTGTTTGATTACGACAAATATTGGGCGTCGTGTTTTGAACCCGCACCATTTTTGCCGATGTCACGAGAAGAAATGGATCTACTCGGCTGGGATGCATGTGACTTTATTTTAGTTTGTGGCGATGCTTATATTGACCATCCATCTTTTGTATCAGGTGTGATTGGGCGAGTACTTGAAGCACAAGGCTTCCGTGTCGGAATCATTGCGCAACCTGATTGGACCAATGTCGAGAGCTTCCGCGTTTTAGGTAAGCCAACCATTGCATGGGGTGTGACTGCAGGGAATATGGATTCAATGATCAACCGTTATACGGCAGATCGTAAAATCCGCTCTGATGATGCGTACTCACCAAATAATGAAGCAAATAAGCGTCCAGATCGTGCAGCAACGGTTTACTGTCAGCGTTGCCGTGAGGCTTTTCCAGACGTTCCAGTCTTACTTGGTGGGATTGAAGGCAGCTTACGTCGTATCGCACATTATGACTATTGGTCAGACAAAGTTCGTCGCTCAATTTTGATGGACTCTAAAGCTGATTTGTTGATGTATGGCAATGGCGAGCGTGCCATTATTGACGTAATGCATCGTTTAGCCAAAGGTGAAAAAGTCCACGAGATTACCGATGTTCGTGGTACTGCATTTATTATCAATAAACATAATAAAAAATCGAAAGCAAAATTCGTTGAAATCGCCAGTAACGATGTTGATACCATTGGTCGTGTTGATCAAATTATCAACCCCTATGTCATGACTGAAGACATTGATGGCTGTGAAGTTGAAAAAGAAAAAGGTAACTCACTGGCACAGTATCAAAACTTCCAAAAAGAATTTGTGGCAAATCCGATCGTACGTGAAGGCGACAATCTAGATCCAGATACGCAGATCGTACAGCTGAAACCTGCACCATCAAAAGCAATTAAACATAAATTACCACCACGCGAATTGGCGGTAATCCGTTTACCTTCTTATGAAGAAGTGGCTGAGGATCAGGTGCTTTATGCACATGCCAATCGTATTTTGCATTTGGAAACCAACCCAGGTAATGCACGTGCATTGGTACAACGTCATGGTGAGCGTGATGTTTGGATCAATCCACCGCCAATTCCTCTGACCACTGAGGAAATGGACTATGTGTTTGATTTGCCTTATGCGCGCTTACCGCATCCCGCTTATGGCAATGCGCGTTTTCCAGCATTTGATATGATCAAATTCTCTGTGAATATCATGCGTGGTTGTTTTGGTGGTTGTACTTTCTGTTCGATTACCGAGCATGAAGGTCGTATTATCCAAAACCGTTCGGAAGATTCAATTTTACGTGAAATTGAAAAGATCCGTGATACTGCACCTAACTTCACTGGGATTATTTCGGACTTAGGTGGACCAACGGCAAACATGTACCGTTTGCATTGCCAAGACCCTGAAATTGAAAAGAATTGCCGTAAACCATCGTGTGTTTATCCAGGCGTTTGTCAGAACTTGCATACCGACCATGCACCTTTGGTTCAGCTTTATCGTAAAGCCCGTGAAATCAAAGGGGTGAAGAAGATTCTGATTGGTTCAGGTCTACGTTATGATCTTGCAGTCCTAAACCCTGAATATGTGAAAGAATTGGTTCAGCACCATGTCGGTGGTTATCTTAAAATTGCGCCTGAGCATACCGAAAATGGCCCATTATCCAAGATGATGAAACCAGGTATCGGGACTTATGATCGCTTTAAGCAAATGTTTGAGCGTTTCAGTAAGGAAGCAGGTAAGGAACAGTATTTAATTCCATACTTTATTGCCGCACATCCAGGTACTACCGATTACGACATGATGAATCTGGCGATTTGGTTGAAGAAAAATGGCTTCCGTGCCGATCAGGTACAGACCTTCTATCCATCGCCAATGGCAACGGCAACCACAATGTATTACTCAGGCAAAAATCCATTGTCTAAAGTGGCACGTTATACGGAAAATGTGGATATCGTGAAAGGCGAAAAGCGTCGTCGTCTGCATAAGGCATTCTTACGCTATCACGATCCAAACAACTGGCCTTTATTACGTGAAGCCTTGAAAGAGATGGGGCGTGTAGATTTAATCGGAAATTCAAAGCAGCATTTGATTCCAACTTATCAGCCACAAGGTACTGCTGAAGGTGAATATAAATCGGCACGTAAGAAGAATTCATCTGTCGCAGGGGATTCTGCAAAACGTGGTCAAGGTCAGTCTCGTTCACCGTCAGCTCAGCAACGTCCGCAAAAAGGGCAGCTATTAACGCAACATAATGGTTTACCGCCACGTGAAACGGGTGAGAAAAGACCATTTTCAGGAAAACCAAAGTCTAAAACCAAAGCACCTCGTTAATTGGGTATTGAAGAGGGCATGAGAGCGTTCATGCCTTCTTTTTTATGCCTAAATTATTATGTGATCACAATTTGATCGTAAAACTATCGCCCATAGAAACATAAACTGACAATAACGACTTGAATCTTGGCAAACGAATGATTATAAATAAAGTGCAGAGGGCTATTACGACTTTGGTCGTCTAGGAAAACACGATTAAAAAACTTAAGTTTGCACTGCAAAATGACTTTGCTATCGATGTTCTTGATTAAAAAAATTGGCATAAAGCCAAATGATTATAAAAAATCTAAAGGGATTAGTTAGAAATGTATTATTTTATAACAACAGTTGGGTTGCTGTTAATCACAGCACTTGCACTTCGTCGCTTACAACAAAATAGGCGTCAGGACAGTCCATTAAAACGCCGTGGTATTTTAAATATTGCGGAGCAAATTACTTTGATGCGTTTACAAGCTGTATTACCACGTCATACCGTGTTGGCGCATGTGTCTTTTGATGCTTTACTGACTACTAAATTTGCACACACACGTCGTAAGTATCAAGGTTTAGTCGCAGATTTCGTCATTTTAGATCAGCAACATCAAGTGCTTGCGATTATTGAGATTGCAGACGAATCTTATGTGAACCGTCTGCATCAAAAGCATTATCAAGATAGCTTACTTGAATTGGCAGGCTATCGTGTACTGCGTTATAGCAGCATTCCGACTGAACAGGAGCTCAGAGAGGATTTAGTGCCTGATTTGTTTGAGCCTACCGCTATTTCAGCGGCAGGTACCTCAGCATCAATGTCGCTGCCTAAAGCAGATCGAATGATGAAATATAATGAATTCGCATTTAAATCTTATTAATTTGGGCGAACCGCAGTGACTGTCATTTCAACCAAAACATCAGGTGTGTAGAGTTTAGATTCGACACAGGTACGTGCTGGGGGATGTCCCTCAGCAATCCATGCATCCCATACTGCATTCATGGCTGCATAATCTTTTTCGATGTCTTTTAAAAAGATCAGTACAGATAAAATATGGGTTTTATCTGTACCTGCTTCTGCCAATAAACGATCAATATTATCTAAGGTCTGCTGTGTCTGTGCGGTTACATCAACGCTGGTGTCATCCGCCAATTGGCCGGCTAAATGAACAAGATTTCCTGAAATTGCAACTTCGCAATAACGTGATGTGACATGAAGGCGTTGCACAGACATAGTGATTCCCTAATTGAAAAGTATAGTGAGGATTGTACTTGATGCCATTCAGCTGCAATGTAATTTTCTATAAATCAGGCGAAAAAAGTTTCTATTTCCATTAAGTTACGATGTTTGAAAATCAAAATGCAGCGTTGTTGTGGGCAAATAATAATATTTCCCAGATTCAAAAATTGGATTTTGGCTTGTCGTAATTGATTCAGACAGCTTGCAATCGAGCTATGCAAAGGGCATAGCTGTTTAAGTTGCTTTAACGCTAAATAAGTTGTTTGGTACATGGTTTTATTCCTCATCAATATAAATGAAAAAGGGGCAAAGACATTACACTTCACCCTTATATATTTTTTTATTGGCTTGGTTGTTCGGATTGGTACCAATTGACATGACGGGTGATGAACATGACACAGGCAATCAGAATAAAGGACAGGATCGAACCGAATAAGAAGGTCTTGCCACTGGATTGTAGTAATAGATACATCATGCTGTAGAGCACACCGAGTAGAATCCCGAAGAACAACGCAGGCTTAATCCCTTTCACGACGAAGTATAAGTACCACGTAATCAGACCGACGCAGGCGCAGGCCGCAACCAAATAAGCCAATGCAAAGGCATAATATTCACTGATTGAAAGTAACAACACGAAGAACACACCTTGTGCTATTGCAACCAAGGCATATTGCACAGGATGGATTTTAAGTTGTTTTAAAACCTCAAACAGAAAGAAGCAACCAAAGGTGATGATGATTACCATCACACCGTATTTAATGGCACGATCGGTTTGGGTATAGATATTGACGGGCTCTAGGAATTGCGTCGAAATGCCTGAAATATTGGATGGGGTACGGCTATCATAAGCCGCTTCTGCGGGTGCATGTTCTGTATTTAAGACCTGATAGAAGCACTGGCTATTTTCGCACAATGACACATTTTCTAAATTACGTTTACCCAGTGCGATATTTTTCCAGTTCGCTTGGAATTGGCGTTTTTCACTGGATTTTTTAAAGGGTAGGCTTTGCCCATCATATTTAACATCGCCCCAGTTACCTGTGGCTTGATAGGTCATTTCATAACTGGTCGGAATGAAGCTGAATTCACTGAGTCCTTCAAGCTCGAATTGCAGGCCAAACTTAAAACCCTGTTGGAACTTTTGCACCAGTTCAGGGTACTGCTTCGCTGTCAGATGCATCAGGTCAAAACCGCGTTGTCCTTGGCTTTGTTCTGAAAAGTCGAATTTATAGGCCTTGCCATCAATATTGAAGATTGGTTTGGCATTCAGCCCACGCGCATCTTGGATTGGGAAAATAATTTCAGCCTGTTCCCATCGATAATCACGTTTTGCCTCGTTATCGATGGCCTTGAATGTACCTTTACCGGACATCGAGTTCTGATAGCTGATTGCTTTATAGTTATTGCGCTTATAAGTGCTGTCCGAAACCTTAAATTGTGCATTCCAGTCGGTCGTTTCAGCCCCGATAGCGACAAATAGGGTTTGTGTACAGGGATAACTCTTCTTCTGCTCATCGGTGCAGGTGGTTTGCACTTGGTAGGGCAGTTTTAAATAAGGTGCAACGATTTGTTGTGGACGAATTTGTTCGTTGGCGATGTCATGAATGACTTGTTGTTGATAGCTTTGGCGTTCTGAGACCAAGCTCGAAATAAAAAACAAACCAATATAAAAAATCAAAATCAGGAACAGAATGGCTCCGATTTTAAGATTGATAAAATTGCGACGCATATGAAATTCCATGGTCATTAGGATATGACCAGTATCTATATGCGAGATGCGCTTCGGATGAGTTCGGTTTGAAGCTTAAGTGAAGTTTGTGTGAAGTATGAGGGTCAAGAGCACACCAGATTGATGGGTTGCTAAGAAGTCGAGGCGATTCGCTTCAATATTCTGGATATTAATCTGACCGTGGTGCTGCTGAATAATCTGTTTGACGATACTGAGTCCAATGCCGGTACTGCGTTGCTGATTATGCGGACGAGGCAGTGAAAAATAGGTTTCAAATACACGATTTAAGGCGTATTCAGGAATCGCATCGCCCTCATTAAAAAACAACAAAGTGATGCTTTGATGGCTTGGGTCTTGCTGAACTTGAACTGCGATTTTCCCCTGTGGCGGGCAGAAATCTCTGGCGTTATCTAAGAGATTATTCAGCGCTTGTTTCAGCCAAAATGGATCGGCATGGATCAAACAGTGTTGGGGCAGATCAAGTTGTATTTGGATCTGTTTCAGTTGCAAAGCACTATGTTGTTGCTGAAAGCATTGTTGAATGAGTTCGTTCAGGTCTAAGTTTTGAAACTCTAAAACATGTTGATTTTTTTCGAGTCGTGTTAATAACAACATTCGTTCAATCAAGGATTGCAAACGCTGGCTTTGCTGGACGATATGATGGGCAAACTGTTGCTGATCAGCTAGAGGGATATCATCTTGTAATAGTTCAGCGCTGGCTTGAATCGCGGTGAGGGGGCTTTTGAGTTCATGGGTGAGTGTATTGACATACTTCTCCACATAGCCACGATCTTCCAGTTTTTCCCGCATTTCGCTCAGTGCTTGAGTCACTTGGTTGAGTTCTTTAGCGGAATAAAAGAAAGGTGCCTGATTTACTGGTGCCAAAGCCTGTGCATAGCGTCGAACGCGATCAATACTGTGTCTTAGCCAATACGCCACCATGCTCGCCAATAATAAGCTCAGTGCTGCGATCCATAAGGATTGATAAATTAATTGCTGTTCGGCGCGCTCGATATAAGGTTGTACCGACTGATTTGGTTTACCAATACTGACCACACCAAGCAATTGTTGTTGGTAAATAATCGGCGCTGCAATATGCATGACACTGCTATTGCGGTCATAGGGATTGGTTGCCGTTGAACGTGCGCCGTATTTGCCGCGTAGCGTTAAGTAGACATCATTCCATTTTGAATAGTCCTGTCCTACAGCTGGCCCTTCAGAATCATAAATCACGATGCCTTTGGGATCGGTAATGTACAGTTGCTGATTAATCTGTTCTTTGCGGTGCTGCCAAATGGTGGCATTCAGTTGACGGGACAAAGCTGCCTGAATTTTTTGATCAAATTCGGGCGTATCCACCTGATGTTGATAGACATCTTCCGCAATCAGTTGGGCAATAATATTGGCGTTTTCAGCGAGGGTGTCTTCAACCACTTGTCGTACATTGGGTTTCACTTGTTGAGTCAGGGTATAGGCGATAAAGCCTAGACTGAGTACCACCACCAAGCTAAAGAAAAACCAGATACGGACAAAGATAGACATGCTTTAGCTCAACTTTATCAAACTATAGCCAAAGCCACGATGAGTACGAATCGGATCATCATGTGGAGTAATCTGTCTGAGCTTTTGCCTTAAACTCTTGATATGCGTGTCGACAGTACGTTCCAAACTATGTTCAGGATGTTCCCAAATATGATCCATCAGTTGTTGGCGGCTAAACACCTGTTCTGGATGCTGAATTAGTAAAAATAACAAGCGGTATTCATAGCGAGTCAGTTGTAGTACTTGTTGATGATAATGAATCTGTAAAGCTTGTGGATTGCATGACCAAGTTGCCGATTGCACAATAACGTCAGTTTTCGTCGCTGCTACAGAGGCTGTAACAGGCTGAGCTTGCGCTTCCATTCTGCGCCAAATCGCTTTGATTCTTGCCACAATTTCTCGTGCGCTAAAGGGCTTGCTGCAATAATCATCCGCCCCAATTTCGAGACCAACCACTCGGTCAATTTCATCATCACGGGCTGTTAAAAACAGTAAAGGGGTTTGATCTTTTTGACGTAATTGTTTGCAGACTTCGAAACCATTCAGATCAGGGAGTCCGACATCTAAAATAATAAAATCAAAGGATTGTTGCGTCAGTAATTGCAGTGCCTGTGTTCCTGTATTGGCCCAACTGACTTGCCAACCTTCACGCTCAAGCGCATAACGTAGCGGCAGGACAATGGCGGCTTCATCTTCAACACAAAGAATTTGTTTTTGCTTCATAAGGCATGTACATACAGAATTTTCTAGTTTTATCTGTTGAGTTTAACTGAAGTTATGAGTGTAGTGGGAATATAGAATTTTTTATAGGAACAAGAGGATAGCGAAAGAAGACCTGAAGTGCCCTGTAATCTTCGGATTTGATCGTCACGCCAACCACAGGAGCAGATGCTAAAAGTGAGGTTTTCTTTAGCAAAGCAAATAACAAGGATAATGTTACTGCGTTGCTTAGAGTACTGAAAACTGGATAAAAAGCAAACATAATTTTCAGCATGGATTGTGCTTTTGTGTAAAAAATCAGCACTACCACAAAGAAAGTTGTGATTCTTCTTCTAGCGCCTGTAATTGATATACCCCGACGCCGACCAGACGGAATTGGAATTCTGGGTCAATATGCATTTCATCGAGAAGTTGTAGTACCACTTGCCCCAAGTCTTGTTGTGATTGTAGTGCCTGCTTAAAGCTTTTACTGTGCTGTAAGACTTGGAAATTTTTAAGCTTGAGTTTGACGGTCACACCGCGAGCCGTTAGCTGTTTTTTATTTAAACTGCGCCAGACTTGCTCGGTCAATGGCTGCCACGCATGGCTGCATTGAGCAAGGGTGTAATCATCGTCAAAAGTAATTTCCTTGGAAATTTGCTGACGTTCTCGTTCTGCTTTGACAGGTCGGTGATCAATGCCTTGCGCATATAAATACAGCTGTTTGCCGTACTTTCCAAAATGATGAATCAGCACATTTTCGTCAATTTTTTGCAGATCGCCCAAGGTATGTAAATTCAGTTGCTGCAATCGTTCTTGGGTGACTTTGCCCACCCCAGGAATTTTATTCAAGGCTAAATCTTGAATAAAACGTAGCACCTGATTCGGTTTAATCACAAATAAACCATTGGGTTTGTTCCAATCCGAGGCAATTTTTGCCAAGAACTTATTCGGTGCCACGCCTGCGGAAGCGGTCAGTCCTGTGATTGCAAAAATATCAGCACGGATCTGTGTAGCGACTTCGGTGGCACTGGCAATATTCTTTAAGTTTTCAGTCACGTCCAGATAGGCTTCATCTAAGGAAAGCGGTTCAATCAAGGGCGTGTATTGCTGGAAAATCTGATGAATTTGTGCTGAAACTTCGCGGTATTTTTCAAAATTGGGTTCGATCACGATGACCTGTGGACAGAGTTTTTTGGCTTGTCCCATTGACATGGCAGAACGGAGTCCAAAGACACGGGCAGGATAAGACGCTGCTGCAATCACTGCACGAGGATGATGTGAGGAAATCACCACAGGCAAATCTTTTAGCTCTGGGCGGTCTTTGAGCTCGACTGAGGCATAAAAGGCATCCATGTCGATATGGATGATTTTGCGTAACTCATTTGGCATCTTCAATGCCTTGTGCTTTCAGAAAAATCCGCCATTGCTTTGGTGATTCGGCATAAACATTTAAATCCACGGCTTTGGGAACGCCATCGATTTTGCCTTGACTGCTATGCTGCCAAAACAGCCATTGTCGACCATCTTTGAGCTCAGGTTTACCCTCATAATCTCTGACCCATAACGGAGTGTTGTTAAAGTTTCCCATCAGGACAATATGGTAAAAGCTTTTGGAAATATAAAAAATCGGTTGTTTGC
The DNA here is from genome assembly GCF_002292065.1 of Acinetobacter sp. UBA991. Lineage (NCBI taxonomy): Bacteria > Pseudomonadati > Pseudomonadota > Gammaproteobacteria > Moraxellales > Moraxellaceae > Acinetobacter > Acinetobacter sp. UBA991. The sequence goes on from NZ_DBBF01000028.1 coordinate 18,777, forward strand.
CATAATGCTGTTGTAGTTGGTCATGCATGACCTGAATTTCTTTCAGTAATTGCTCTTTGGTATAGGTGTTGATGCAGTTACTGTCATATTCCAAATCAATTACAGGCGGCAGGGCATCGGCTTTTTTCGGAACGGTCGCAATAAAATTTTCGGCTTGTATGGCGCCATCACGACACAGGCGATAGAAATGGTAAGCGCCTACATGCAGGCCACGTTCACGTGCTTTGAGCCAGTTTTCCTGAAAGTTACGATCTTTAAAATCACCGCCTTCGGTTGCTTTGAGATAGACGAATTGATATTGCATCGGCGAGATTTTTTTCCAGTTAATCTCGCCTTGATGATGAGATATATCAAAGCCGCGAATGGAATAATCCTGTGCTGATGCTTTCTGCTGATAGAACAAACCAAAGTAACTGACCACACCCAGCATGACCGCTAAACCGATACTGGCATAAGTCGGATAATGTGGTGTCGATGGAAATTTTGCAGATTTTTTTGCCATATCGTTTGTGTTATGCGGTGCCTAAGTAATAACGCGCTTGTTTATGAGTGAATTGTACAGGTTTTGCCTTGTGAAACCTGATCTGTGTCTACAATTGTGCCACACATTTGGATGCTGCATGGTGTCCCATTTGAGCAATTTTCTGGGCATCTTTTAATCTATGGTTTCTTTGGGAATTTGCCAGAACACCAAGGCGGTAATGATATTAATACAGCCGAGAGTGATCAAAGTGGCGTGAAAGGCGGTGCTAATCGAGGCACTGGAAAACTGTTGCCCAAACAGATTAATTAACGTTCCTGCCAAGGCCACCCCGATACTCATGGAAAGCATCATAATCATCGACAAGAAGCTATTGCCGCTACTGGCATCCTGTTGTGCTAAGTCTTTCAAGGTTAGCGTATTCATGCCCACGAATTGCAGTGAATTGAGCGTACCAAAGATAAACAGGTGCAACACTTTTAACCATAAAGGGGTGGTGGCAGTCATCAGAGAAAAACTGGCGATACATAAACCGACTAAAACCGTATTGGTGAGTAAGAAACGACGATAACCAACCCGTTGAATCAAGGGGCGAATAATCGGTTTGGAAAATAAGGAGCCGAGCACCAGTGGTATCATCATTAAACCGGTATAGAAAGGTTCAAAGCCAAAGGCAACTTGCAGCATCAGCGGTAAAATGAAGGGAATCGCATTACTGCCGAGGCGGGCAAAGAAATTGCCCAGTACGCCGATTGAAAAGATTTTGTAGCGAAATAGGCGACCATGAAACAGGGCATTTTGATGCGTATGCGCATGGTAGGCATAAGCGGTGGCTGCCAGCAGTCCGGAAATCAATAAAGCCACGCTGATCCAGCGGGAATATTGCGATGCTGCAATATTCTCAATGCCTAAAGACAAGCCTACCATTGCGACCATTAACAGGATAAAGCCACTTAAATCGAAGGATTTGACGCTTGGTTCTTTCTGGTTTGGCATGACTTTGAAGGTCATGATCATTCCCAAAATTCCCATCGGAATATTAATTAAAAAGATCCAGTGCCAAGTCGTTACTTCGACGAGCCAACCCCCTAAAGTTGGTCCCATCAACGGTCCAATCAAACCTGCAAGGCTCATCAGACTCATGGCAGATAGAAATTGGGAGCGTGGGATTAGTTTTAACAGTGCCAATCGGCCCACGGGCATCAGTAAGGCACCACCAACCCCTTGAATGACGCGGAAAAATAATAATTGTTCTAGGTTTTGCGACAAGCCACAGCCCAGCGAGGCCAAGCTGAAAATCACCATGGAGCTGAGGTAAATATTACGAATACCGAAGCGATCAGCCAGCCATCCACTGAGCGGAATACAGGCTGCAACGGACAGCACATAGGCCACAATGACGCCATGCATTTGCAGGGGATTTTCATTGAGTTGTACTGCCATGGCAGGAATTGCCGTGTTGACGATGGTTGTGTCTAAGGCTTGCATAAAAAAGCCAATCGAGACCAAGAGCACCAACATTCGGAATTCAGGCTGTACCGCTTGATGTGTTGTCGTTGTCATGAGCCATGATGCTTAAAAAGGCAGTTTTAGTTTAATGCAACTGTGTGTGAAATAAAGCCTAAAATTGTCAAAGAGTGGTCATGAAACTGACATTAAAGTGTCATCGAATTTGCATCACCAACGACTAGATTAGCCATACAGAATAAATTGTATGGAATTTGATCATGAAATTTAGGATTTCAGTATTATTGACAGCGTTACTGTCGGTGGGGTTAGTGGCGTGTAATGATGACAACGACAATAGTAAAACAAACACGCCAGCAGAAGTAGTTGAAACAACCCCTGAAACGATTAAGCTAAGTTTATTAGGGCGCTATGAAACCAATGTCTTTGCCAAAAGTGCTGCTGAAATTCCCGCTTATGATGCTGCGAGCAAACGTCTCTTTGTGGTCAATGCCCAGAAGGGTTTAGTCGATGTCTTAGATGCATCTAAACCTGAAAAGCCCGTCCATATTGCAGAACTTTCTGCCCGTACTTATTTAGCCAATTCGGAAGTGAACAGTGTTGCGGTTAAAAATGGAATTGTTGCAATTGTAGTCCAAGCTGAGAAGAAAACCGATACAGGGATCGTGGTATTTTTTAATGCCAAGGACTTAAGTTTTATCAGCAAAGTTGCTGTGGGTTCATTGCCCGATATGTTGACTTTTAGTCCCGATGGCAAAACTGTTTTGGTGGCCAATGAAGGCGAGCCAAACGATGACTACTCGGTTGATCCTGAAGGTTCAGTCAGCATTATCAATATCAGCAATATTCAACAACCCAAAGCTAGTGTCGCAGACTTTAAGCCGTGGAATTCACAAAAGGCGGATTTAATCGCCAAAGGTGTACGTATTTTTGGCCCCAATGCGAGTGTGGCTCAGGATTTAGAACCTGAATATATAACCATTTCTGCAGATAGCAAAACGGCTTGGGTGACATTGCAGGAAAATAATGCGATTGCTCGGATCGATATTACACAGCAGAAAGTGACGGATATTTATCCATTGGGCTATAAAGATCATGGGCAAATTGGCAATGAACTAGATGTCAGTGATAAAGACAAAAAGATTGATATCAAGACTTGGGCTGGCTTGGTCGGGATGTATCAACCTGATTCGATTGCCAATTATCAAGCAAATGGTCAAACCTATCTGGTCACTGCCAATGAAGGTGATAGCCGTGAATGGTTGAAGGATTCCAAAGCCTATTATGCGGGCGATGCCAGTAAAGGCTTTGTTGAAAATATCCGAATGAAGCATCTGTTTAACAGCAAAGGCTTTAATAAGGATGGCGATTATCCAGCACATTTACAGCAACTGGCTGCAGGGGTGAAAGGGGCAAAACTCAATCCAGTGACCTTTGCGTATTGTGGCGCCACTGCTACAACTGCGGGTACATGCCGTGATGATGCTGCATTGGGTCGTCTCAATATTGCGTGGAACATGGGTTATCAAACTAATGCAGATGGTTCAGCCAAACTAGATGCCAATGGCTTGCTCACTTATGACAAGCTCTATGCTTACGGCGCGCGTTCATTCAGTATCTGGAATACTCAAGGACAGTTGGTTTGGGACTCTGGCAGCGAGTTTGAAAAGAAAACCGCTGAATTGTTCCCGAACTATTTTAATAGTGACCATGAAGCAGTGGCTTTTGATGACCGTAGTGATAATAAAGGCCCTGAGCCTGAGGGTATTGCTATCGGCACGATTGGTCAGAAAACTTTTGCTTTTATTGGCTTAGAGCGGATGAGTGGAGTGATGGTGTATGACATCACCACACCGAATAAACCGAAATTTATTGAATATTTTACGACACGTAATTTTGTCGAAACCGATGCTGCAAAACAGGGCGATTTAGGGCCTGAAGGCTTGATCTTTATTGCTGCAAAAGATTCACCAAATGGTAAGCCTTTATTGGTGGTGGGAAATGAAGTCAGTGGTTCAACTGCGCTATATCAAGTGAATGTACAATAAGTTCTCAATATAAAAAAAGCGGATCTCCTTGATCCGCTTTTTTTATGGGTCAGTTTTAGACTTCGATATGGCTAGGTGTGTTTAAGTTTTTAATCACACTTGAAATCTGTTCCAGTGTGTCGCAAATAATCACTTTGGCGCGATGCTGTGGTGGTAAAAAGCCTTCTTCTACCGCATGATCAAGCTGTGCAATCAGGGCATCATAAAAACGATTGACGTTATAAATGATCATCGGTTTTTGGTGCTGATTGAGCTGTCCCCAAGTGGCAATTTCCAGAATTTCTTCAAAAGTTCCTAGACCGCCAGGTAGAGCAATAAATGCACTGGCACGTTCAGCCATCAGGGCTTTACGTTCATGCATACTATTGACGATATGCAGTTCAGTCAGTTTATGGTGGGCAATTTCATAATCCAACATAAACTCTGGAATCACACCGACTACTTCACCGTTATGTTCTAGTACAGTATCTGCGACCTGTCCCATTAAACCAATACTGGCACCGCCATAGACAATCCCAAAACCTTGATTGGCAATATGCTGGGCAAGTTCAATGGCTTTATCTCGATAAATAGGCTTGTTGCCTGTACGCGAACCGCAATATAACGCAATAAGGGATTGGGTGGTAATGGGAGTTGGGTTAATGCTTTTTTTCTCTGTCATTCTTAATACACTATTCATTCGTTTATTTTCACCTTATCATTTTCGCTGTGCTTGTCTAGGCTAAATCAGGTTTGTGACAGTTTTATGCACATTTTACATACAATGGGCTTTTGTCGCGTCTCGAAAGAATTTGAAAACATCCTCAACATAAAAAAAGATGAATTTCACTGCAATCTTGCCTATACTGAAAATCCTTTTATTAATCTTTGTACCTCTATGAGTAGTGGTTGTTGTCGCTCCGCATTGTTCTTATTTCCTAAAAAAAATGTTTTGGCTGTTTATGCCGACCTTTTAAAATCTCAACTTCATAACAATATTGCTGATTTTGCAGAGGAGTCACCTCAATGATTCTGGAATGGATGTCAGATCCAGCTGCTTGGGTTGGCTTAGCCACATTGGTGGTGCTTGAAATTGTATTGGGTATTGATAACCTTGTTTTTATTGCAATTTTGGCAGAAAAATTACCACCAGAACAACGTAATGCTGCGCGTAAAATTGGTTTAATTCTCGCTCTGTTAATGCGTTTGATCTTACTTGCCTCGATCGCATGGGTGGTGACATTAACCACACCGCTGTTTCATATTTTTGACCATCCCTTTTCTGGACGTGACTTAATTCTACTGTTTGGTGGTGTGTTCTTGTTATTTAAAGGCACCATGGAACTGCATGAACGCATTGAAGGCAAGCAGGCACATAAAGAAGAAAATCCGGTGCATGCTGTGTTTTGGATGGTGGTGGTACAGATCGTGGTGCTTGATGCTGTATTCTCGCTCGACAGTGTGATCACTGCAGTGGGAATGGTGAAAGAGCTTTCGGTGATGATGATCGCGGTAACGATTGCGATTGGTATCATGTTGCTGGCTTCACGCCCATTGATGGATTTCGTCAATAAGCATCCAACCGTAGTGATTCTGTGTCTTGGCTTCTTGATGATGATTGGCTTCTCATTGGTGGTTGAAGGCTTTGGTTTCCATATTCCAAAAGGTTATTTATACGCTGCGATTGGTTTCTCGGTGTTGGTGGAAATGGTCAACCAGACTATGCGCCGTAACCAAGAGAAATTGGTGACGACAACAGATTTACGTTATCGCACCGCCTCTGCCGTACTGCGTATGCTGGGCAGCAAAGGCAATGGTAACGAAAGTCAGAACAAAGAAGCAGAAGATGTGTTAGCGACTCAAGCTTATGCCAAAGAAGTCTTTGATGAAGATAATGGCGTATATCACAGTGTTCTAGTTCAAGGGGTATTGGGTTTATCTGAGCGTCCAGTCAAGTCGGTGATGACACCACGTCCAGAGCTAGAGTGGCTAGACTTAGATGATGATCCTGCTGAGTTAAAAGAACGTTTAATGGCAATGACCCATTCGCGTTTGATCATTGCTCGTGGTGAGTTAGACAATATTGAAGGTATTGTTCTCACCCATAAAGTATTGAATGAATATATCGAAACAGGTGCGATTGATTTCAGTAAACACTTACGTGAACCTGTGATTGTGCATGAAAATGCACAAGTCCTGATGGTAATGGAGCAATTACGTCAAGCACCATTACAAATGGCGATTGTCCTGAACGAATATGGTTCGATTGAAGGGATTGCCACACCAATTGATATGTTAGAAGCGATTGCGGGTGAATTCCCTGATGAAGATGAATTGGAAGCAACTGCAGAAAGTCTAGATGATGGTTCGATGTTGTTAGAAGGTTCAACCGACATTCGTCACGTTTCTTTGTTATTGGGCAAAGATTTGGTCGATGAAAGCGAAGAATACTCAACCTTGTCGGGCTATATCTTATTCCATCTTGGTCGTTTACCTGAAAATGGTGACATGATTGAAGTCGATGGCTATCGTTTTGAAGTTGTGACAATGGATGGGCACAAGATTGAAAAAGTGCGCATCCTTCCGAAAGAGAAGACGACCGAGAAATAATTAAGTTTGAGCAAATAGCCTTTGGGTTTGGCCTTGTGGTACAAGGCTTTTCTCAGGGCTTTTTTATTTGAGAATTGGAAATGACATCATCACAAAATTGTCCATGTGGGCAGGGGCAATATGCTGCGTGCTGTCAGCCTTTGCACTTAAAACAGCAAGTTGCTCAAACTGCAGAGCAATTGATGCGCTCGCGTTATAGTGCTTTTGCCTTGCAGCAGATTGACTATATTTTGCAAACGACTGCCTTGGGGCAGCAAAGTGCTTTAGATCGGGCAGCGATTGCCGACTGGAGTCAATCGAACCAATGGCTCAAATTGGAAGTAGTGCAGCATCAACCCAAGCTGGACAAAACGCATGCGCTGGTTGAGTTTAAGGCACATTATCATGATGGCACGCAAGCGCATATTCATCATGAAATTTCACATTTTGTATTGCATCAACAGCAGTGGTATTTCCTTGACCCGACTCTGGACATGCAAATCACCATGAAACAACCCTGCATTTGTGGCTCGGGGAAAAAATTTAAGCAATGTTGTGCGCAATTCATCTAAGTTTGTCTTAGAATAGCGCACACTTTTACGCCTGATTTAGGGATGTAGGCAGATGTTACTCACCGTAATTTATATTATTGCCATTACTGCGGAAGCGATGACTGGTGCTTTGTCAGCGGGCCGACGTAGTATGGACTGGTTTGGTGTGGTGCTGATTGCCTGTGTCACGGCCTTAGGCGGTGGTTCGGTACGTGATGTGCTGTTAGGACATTATCCTTTAACCTGGGTCAAGCATCCTGAATATTTGGTGCTGACCTGTATTGCTGCCTTTGTCACCATTATTATTGCCAAGTGGATGCGCCATTTGCGTAATATCTTCTTGGTACTGGATGCCTTGGGTTTAATCGGCTTTACCATTATTGGTTGCCAGATTGCGTTATCGATGGGGCATGGCTTTGTGGTGTCTGCGGTCGCTGGGGTATTAACTGGAGTATCAGGTGGTATTCTGCGTGATATTCTGTGTAATGACGTACCGTTGGTGTTCCGTCGTGAGCTCTATGCCAGTATTTCCTTTGTCGCTGTGATTTGTTATTGGGTGTGCTTGGAAGTCGGTTTGCCACACGATCTTACCGTGATTTTCACTTTGGTTTTTGGTTTCACTTTACGTTTGATTGCGATCTATTTTGGTTTGGAAATGCCGAAATTTATTTATAAAGAAGATGATGCGGAATCTGCGTCCTCAACCGATGAGCATTGATATTTCTAAGTTCAAAGAAAAATATATTACAAAAGCAAAATATTGTCTTGAATAGCGGCTTTATGCCGCTTGTCAGCTTATAAATCATGAAGAATGTTTAAGTTTTGAGGCCTTGTAATCATCCTAAGACACCATTTGACGTTTAAACAACAACAAGGGCTTGTCACAACGCCTGCATCCACATAGCATACAAAACATTGACGATAATAAATGATTTTGGATGACTCGCTGAAATGACCAGCCTTGCACATCATGCAACAGAAAACCGTTCCGTAGCCGAATTCACTGAGCAGGCTTACTTGAACTATGCCATGTACGTGATTATGGATCGTGCATTGCCCCATATCAGTGATGGTTTAAAGCCTGTACAGCGCCGTATTGTCTATGCGATGAGCGAGCTCGGCTTAAAGTCGACAGGCAAACCGAAAAAATCGGCACGTACCGTGGGTGACGTACTCGGTAAATACCATCCGCATGGTGACTCCGCCTGTTATGAAGCGATGGTGTTGATGGCACAGCCATTTAGCTATCGTTACCCACTGGTTGAGGGTCAGGGCAACTGGGGTTCACCTGATGATCCAAAATCATTTGCGGCCATGCGTTATACCGAAGCTAAACTTTCGGCTTATAGTGAATTATTACTGAGCGAACTTGGGCAAGGCACTAGCGAATGGCAGGACAACTTTGATGGTTCGATGAAAGAGCCAATCACGCTACCTGCACGTGTGCCGAATATCTTGCTGAACGGTACCACGGGGATTGCGGTGGGGATGGCAACCGATATCCCGCCACATAACTTGCGTGAAGTGGTGAAAGGCACGATTGCGTTGATTCGTAATCCTGAAACCACCGATGAAAAATTAGCAGAATATATTCCTGCACCAGATTTACCGACCAAAGCTGAAATTATTACTCCACCTGAAGAATTACTGAAAATTCAAACCACAGGTCGTGGTAGTTATCGTGTTCGAGCAGTGTATACGGTCGAAAAAAATGAAATCGTGATTAGCGAATTGCCTTATCAGGTTTCTGGTTCAAAAGTTGTGACTCAAATTGCCGATCAAATGATTGCCAAGAAGTTGCCACTGGTTGCCGATATTCGAGATGAGTCTGATCATCGCAATCCAACCCGTTTGGTGATCGTGCTGCGTTCTAATCGTGTCGATGCAGAAACGGTGATGAGTCACTTATTTGCGACGACAGATTTAGAATCAAGCTATCGTGTCAATCTGAACATGATTGGGGCGGATGGTCGTCCACAGGTGAAATCGATTCGCCGAATCTTGTTAGAGTGGATTGAGATCCGTAAGCAAACCGTGACCCGTCGTTTGCAATATCATTTAACTAAAATTGAAAAGCGTTTACATATTTTGGCAGGTCTTTTAATTGCCTACTTAGATATTGATACCGTGATTCGGATTATTCGTGAAGAAGACCAGCCAAAACCTGTATTAATGCAGCATTTTGGTATTGATGAGATTCAAGCTGAAGCGATTTTAGAACTCAAGCTTCGCCATTTAGCCAAGCTTGAAGAAATGGAAATTCGCCGTGAGCAAGAAGAACTGGAAGCCAAGGCCGCCATTATTCGTGAGCAATTGGCAAATCCAGAATCATTGAAAAATCTTATTATCAGTGAGCTAAAAGAAGACGCGAAAAAATTTGGTGATGATCGCCGTTCACCAATCGTTGCCCGTGCAGATGCGGTACAGATCAAAGAACAAGATTTAATGCCAGCGGAAGCGGTGACCGTGGTGTTGTCAGAAGCTGGATGGGTCCGCGCTGCCAAAGGTGCAGAAGTGGATGCTGCTAATCTTAACTTCCGAGCGGGGGACCAGTATTTAAGTCATGCTGTGGGTAAAACCAATCAGCGGGTGTACTTCTTGGATGAAACAGGGCGTAGTTATGCCTTGCCAATTAGCAGCTTACCGTCGGCGCGTGGCTTAGGAGAGCCGCTCAGTTCTAAACTGTCTCCAGCCAGTGGGGTTTCATTTATTCAAGTCTTTATTGAGGACGATAATAGTGAATTACTTGCGGTCAGTTCTAAAGGTTATGGTTTTAAAACCCAAGCTGCGCAATTGGATACCAATGCCAAAGCGGGTAAGGCATTCTTGACGGTTGCAGATAAGGGAACGGCTTTACCATTGCTGCCAATTCAGCAAGCAACTCATGTTGCGATCCTCAGTTCATCAGGGCGTTTACTGATTATTGATTTAGCAGAACTTCCTGTTCTGAATAAAGGTAAAGGTAACAAGTTGATACAACTTGATGAAAAAGAGCAAATTTTATCCATGACAACCCTGAGTTTAGATGAAATAATCCAAGTCGCTGCAGGACAACAGCATCTAAAACTGAAAGGGGACGATCTCCAAAAATATCTAGGAAAAAGAGCAACAAAGGGGCAACTTTTACCACGCGGATATCAAAAAGCAAATAGACTCTTCATTCAGAGATAAGGCTAGTATTCTGTGATACAAATACGTTATATATGACAATGTATTCATATTGTTTGAATAGATTGACAGGGCAATTCAAAAAGTTAAAAAAAATGTTTTGTCATGGACGTAACGTTGTTACATTTTTAAGGATTACCACTCGGAGATAATGGCATTATGGAAAAGATTTGGTTTGCTGAATACCAAAAGACAGGAATTCCAGAAACAGTTGAACTGCCTGCTGAAAACACCTCACTTGTTGATATTTTTGAACGCAATTTCCAAAAATTTGGTTCACGTGATGCCTTTATCTTCATGGATAAAGTTTTAACGTTTAATGAATTAGAAGTCGCTAGCCGTAAATTCGCTGCTTATTTACAGAGCTTAGGTTTAGCGAAAGGATCACGTGTTGCGGTCATGATGCCGAACGTTTTCCAATACCCAGTGGTTGCTTTAGGTGTATTCCGTGCAGGTTTAGTGCTTGTAAACGTGAATCCATTGTACACAGCACGTGAACTTGAGCATCAATTGAATGACTCTGGTGCTGAAGTGTTGGTAATCATTGAAAACTTTGCCAGCGTTTATCAAAGCATTATTGGTAAAACACCTGTGAAGCATGTTGTGGTGGCTTCTGTGGGTGACATGTTGGGTACATTGAAAGGTACCTTGGTCAACTTTGTTTTACGTAAAGTGCGTAAACAAATTCCAGCATGGAATATCCCTGGGCATACCAAATTCAATGCTGCATTAAGCAAAGCCAATCCAAGCAACTACAAGCGTCCAAGCTTAACCTTAAGTGATACTGCGGTACTCCAATACACGGGTGGTACAACAGGTGTTTCTAAAGGTGCTGAATTGACGCATCGTAATCTTGTTGCAAACTTACTTCAGTGTGAAGCAATTTTCTCAAGCAAGTTTGGTGCTTCTGACAGCGCGAAAGGTGATCGCATTGTTTGTGCATTGCCGCTATATCATATCTTTGCGTTCATGGTATGCGCGCTTTACGGTATGTACAAAGGCCAAGCGAATATCTTGATTCCAAATCCACGTGACTTGCCAGCAGTGGTTGGTGAATTACGTAAATACCAGCCATCATTCTTCCCAGCAGTAAACACATTGTTTAATGCTTTAGTGAACAATGAAGAGTTCAAACAACTTGACCATAGCAATCTTAAGATGGCGATGGGTGGTGGTATGGCGGTGTTGCCATCGACTGCTGCGGCATGGAAAAAAATCACAGGTACAACCATTATTGAAGGTTATGGTTTGTCTGAAACCTCACCTGTTGCAACTGCGAACCCACCTGCAACAACTGAATTCAGTGGCACGATTGGTATTCCATTGCCATTAACAGAAGTTGCAATTTTGGATGATGACGGTAAAGAAGTTGCACTGGGTGAACAAGGTGAAATTTCAATTCGCGGCCCTCAAGTCATGAAAGGCTATTGGAACCGTGCAGATGAAACTGCCAAAGTGATGACTGCTGACAATTTCTTCCGTACGGGTGATATCGGTGTGATGGATTCACGTGGTTATGTGAAGATTGTTGACCGTAAGAAAGACATGATCTTGGTCTCTGGTTTTAACGTTTATCCAAGTGAAATTGAAGAAGTGATTGCGAAGCATCCAAAAGTATTGGAAGTGGCTGCGATTGGTGTTCCAGATGAAAAATCAGGTGAAGTGCCAAAATTATTTATCGTGAAAAAAGATCCTTCTTTAACCACTGAAGAAATCATTGCTTATGCAAAACAAAACCTAACAGGTTATAAGTGCCCACGTTATGTTGAGTTTATGGAAGAATTACCGAAATCAAACGTAGGTAAAATCTTACGTAAAGACTTACGTAAACCAGCTTAAGAATAAAGCTAAAAAAAGCGCCGCAATTGCGGCGTTTTTTTTATTTGGGTTTATTTAGTATGATTTGATTTCATGAGCCAACGATCGATATACGGTCGTCCAATACCGACAATGCCGACAAAAACCACCATGGTCGCGAGCTGGAAACGTAAACGGGTGGGATCAATACCATTAAAGCTAAAATAATTATCAGCAATAGCATACAGCACAATCACTGCTAACCAGTGCCACAGGGTCAAACGGTAAATGCCAACCGCATAAAAGGCAACTGTTAGAATGACAAATGTGCCCAAGGTGGACTGCCAATTTAGATTGGCACAAATCACACTGAGTAGAAATGCCATGATTGGGAGCACAACTTTCAACACACGATCAACCAAGAGTTGATGTTGTCGTTGCTGTGCCAAAACATCAAACATTTCTTTTTGATCTTGCTGCTGCATAGTTTGACCTTAAAACTGTATGAAAAAACACAACTTTTACACAAAAACGTGGTGTAAAAGAAACGCTTGTAGAACAAGCATAAATGAAAGTTCAATAAATTATAGATTATGATAGCATGATCAGAAGAACTTCAAATGATGGATCTCAGCATGCAAGGTATTAGCGGCATTATATTGATGATTATAGTCGCATGTTTGTTGCCGTATGTGTTTACCTTGATTGCAAAATCGAAAGGTGGTTTTCAAGCAAAAGATAATCAAAACCCGCGTGAGTTTTTAGCCAAAACCACTGGCTTGTCTGCACGCGCCAATGCCGTGCAACAGAATAGCTTTGAAAGTTTACCTTTGTTTATTGCTGCGATTTTGATGGCAGAATATATGGTCGTGCCAGAACGCTTTATTCTTACGCTGGGCTGGGCTTATATCGTATTCCGTGTGATTTATGGCATCTGTTATCTAGCCAATTTGGCAACTTTGCGTTCAATTATTTGGTTTTTCTCTCTGCTTTGTCCAATTTTACTGTTCGTGATTACCATCAAAATGACTTAAGCGCTGCTGGATAGAAAATTCTCCAGCTGTTTGCATATCTAGCATCATTTTCATTGTATTCACGTTATAATCTGTCCGATTTACATCTGACTTCACAATATTAAACGAGTGTTGATATGAGTTATAGCAATATTCCTGCGGGTAAAGACGCACCTAATGACATCTATGTCATCATTGAAATTCCTGCAAATGCAGCGCCAATCAAATATGAAATCGATAAAGATTCAGATGCGTTATTTGTAGACCGTTTCATGGGTACAGCAATGTTCTACCCAGCAAACTACGGTTATGTACCAAATACTTTGTCTGAAGATGGTGACCCATTAGACGTACTTGTTGTAACTCCACATCCTGTTGCTGCGGGTTCTGTGATTCGTTGTCGCCCAGTCGGTAAATTGAAAATGGAAGATGACGGTGGTATCGACGCAAAACTCATCGCTGTTCCACACGAAAAATTATCTCCACTGTATAAAGATGTTCAAGAATATACGGATCTTCCACCGTTATTGATCAGCCAAGTTGAGCACTTCTTTGCTCACTACAAAGATTTAGAGCCTGGTAAGTGGGTAAAAATCAGTGGCTGGGAAGGTGCGGATGTTGCGAAAGCAGAAGTACTTAAAGCGATTGAAGCGGCTAAAAAGTAACTTTGAAATGCTGAGCCAAGCTTGGAATTTTTAAAGCTTGGTCATAAAAAAACTCCATTCATTTGAATGGAGTTTTTTTATTGCTTGATCAACTGTGAATTAGAATAATTTCACAGGGATATCAAGCCAGATACGCCATTCGTTGGTATCACCAATGTAGGCATTTGTTTGGTAGTCATCACTCGCACGGTAGTATGAGTGACGTAAGCGTAAGCTTGCATCTTTGGCAAAACCAGATTGAACGGTGTATTTCACTTGGTTAAAGAACTCACGTTCTTTGGCATTGTCAGTCAGGTTCTTAACTTTAATGTCCCAACCGTAAACATATGCAGTGGTCCAGCTTAAACCAGGAACACCATAACCACCAAAGTCTACGTTATATTGAAGTTGTGCAGATTTTTCACTGTTACCAATGAAGTCAGACAAGTAAGAGTTTGGCAAATAGATACTTTGTGCACCATCAGCATTCTCACCATAGTCATAACCAGTATTGCCATTGTTTTGTTGGTAAGCCAACATCACGCTGTGAGGACCAGTGTTATAGGTTGTAGAAAGTGCCCAAATGGTGTTTTTACGATTAGACAAATCATCTGTCGTACTTGAGTAAGTGCTCGCTTTTTCATCCCACTTGGTGTGATATGCGCTCAAATCGTAAGTCAAACCACTGTTTTTATCTAACGCTTGTTTGTAGTTCACATTGATATAATGACGATCCAACTTATCTTTGCTGTCTAAGCCAAAGTAAGCGGCATTTAAGTTGTCATCAAATTTGTATTTTGCGCCCCAAACCACAGCACTATCAAGCTTTCGGCCATCGCGATTGATTTGATCAGAGTACTGATCCTTGGTGAATTTACCTGCCGTTAATTCTAAGCCATTAATTTCACGGCTGGTTGCCAAAACACCTTCAAAGTATTCAGGAACCAAACGCGTGGTATTACTTGCCAAGACAGGTAGATCTAAAATTTGTGTACCGTAAGTGACCGTAGTATTCGAGATACGGGCTTTAACAAAACCGCCACCACGTGCCCAGTGATCATAAGCCGAACCATCTGGACGTTTCGGAATCATACCGTTACCAGAATTGTTGTTTGAGCCTAATTTAAAAGAGCCATCACCGATCACACCAGCACCAAAACCGACTAAACCTTGAGTAAAACCGGTTTCCAGTTTCACCATTGCCGTTTGAGCATATGAGCTTGTGTCTTTGACACCATTCTTTTTGTCACGATTTAAATAACCAGTACGGAATAAAATATCCCCTTTGGCATCTTCAACAAGTCCTTTTGCTTCGCTTTGTTCGCTTGCATATGTTGAGGTAATTAACGCGGCATTAATCAAAACCGCTAAAGTAAGTTTATTTGCCTTTGGCATAGCTCGCCTCATTAAAAAAAATAAATTTGGGATAGAACCGAAATTTTGACCAATTGTATAAGTTATGCATAAAAAAGATAGATTTTTATTAAAATAATTTAATTAATATTAAATAAAATACTTATATAATTTTATGATTTGTTTCTCGTTTAAAAAACCGTCAAATTAAATTTAAGGTAATGATTTTTATGTTTAATTTAATTTAATTTGGTTGTAAAATAAGCTGTATGTTTTTTGATTTATTTTTATAAAAATATGTGATTTATTGCATTATTTTTTCTTTCTATTTAATGAGTTATTTTTTCTTTGTTTAAAAAATAAGCGTATCGGTTTGCAAAAAATACCATCCCGACGAATGACAGTGACTCATCAATCCAAAAGTTACAGATGTTCAGGCGAATTTAAGTTTTTTGCCGATGCACTTTTATGGAACACTGCCTGCTTTTTCTACACAATGCTTATCTTTTAAACGCTTTGTTGCTTTTTTACTTTGCAGATATGCCTCTTTTTTGTGCAATAAATAGTCTTTATTTTAGTTACGCTTCTAAATAGTTCAAAAAAATAGATCTGATTTTGATAAAGATCAATTCCAAGGCACAGATGACAAAAGCTCAGCACTTTTATGGGACAAAATCGAGATTTAATGCAGTTTTTATAGAGTTGGCACAGCAATTGCTAATTACTTTTCGATGCAATTTAAAACATAAATCAGTCGAATATCCATCATGGGGGAGATCAATATGATGAAATTTGCATGTAAAGCAATCGCGTTGAGTATTTGTGCAGTGACTTCGACTTTTGCTATGGCGGAAGAAACAAATACATTATCTCAATACGGCCTTAGCTTTTCTGGAACCGCTGCTTTAACGACAGATTATCGTTATCGTGGTATTACTCAAACTGAAAGTGATCCTGCGGTGCAAGGTGGTTTTACATTGACACATTCATCTGGTTTATATGCAGGTGTGTGGGGTTCGAATGTTAATTTTGGCGCTCCAGATCCACATTTGGAGTTAGATCCATATGTGGGCTATGCGACTGAACTTCCATTTGCGGGTAAACCGACTTTAGATGTGGGTTTATGGTATTACGGCTATCCAAGTGCATCTGATCTGAACTGGTTAGAATTATATGCAAAATTAGGCTTTAAAAATGTCTTGGCATCTGGCGACAGCTTATTGGGTAGTTTGAACTATACCAATGATTTTGCAGGTACAGATGAGAATGGTTGGTATGTAAATGCGACTTATAATGTTCCTTTCGCTGATACCGGCTTCGGTGGTGTTGCAAGCATTGGCTATACCAAAGTAGATCTTGATGAAGCTTTTGGTCAAAAAGATGCTAAAGATAATTATGTAGACTGGAAAGCAGGTGTGACTTATAGCGTTAAATCAGTATCGGGTTTAACGGCTGAACTCGCAGCGGTAGGGACTAATATCGATGCACAGACTCAACCTTATAAACGTGGCGTTGAGACAGGCGCTGTGTTTACATTGACCAAAGCATTCTAAGTTTCTTTAAGTAAATAAAAAGCTAGCACTGTTGCTGGCTTTTTATTGATTTGAGCATTGAGATATTAAGCCTGATTAAAATATAGATAGACCCATTCTGATAATCAGGAAGACCAAAAGAATAAGAAAAAATAATCTGATAAATTGACTGCCATAGCGTAGCGCTAAAAAAACACCCACTAAAGAACCCATAATATTACAGACGGCGATCGTTAATCCGATTGCCCACAAGACATGACCTGTAGGGATGAAAAATAAAAGTGCTGCGCTAAATGTCCCAAGGTTAACAACTTTTGCCGATGCTGAAGCATTGAGGAAATCAAAACCGAAAACTTTGACAAACAGAAAGAGTAGAAAACTTCCGCTACCAGGCCCAAAAACACCATCATAGAAGCCAATCAATCCGCCAAAAAGGATTCCGAGCAAGATTTCTTTATGTCCGCATTTGAGATAAGTACTTCGTGCACCTAAATCCTTCTTCAAAAATGTATAGACAGCCATCATGATGAGTACCAAGAAAATGACATACGTCATCAATTGCTTGGGAATATAGGCAGTGGTCATCGCCCCAATAAATGCAAATATAAATGCTGCCAGCATTGTGGGAAGCAGAAGCTTCCACACAAAATTGATTTTATGAATAAATTTAAAAATAGAAGATGCCGTTCCAGCCCAAACAGCTAACTTATTTGTACCAAAAACGGTCGCAATACTGTGTTGTGGCAAAGCATGTAATAAGGCAGGTATTTGTACTAAACCACCACCGCCAACTGCTGCATCAATCAGACCGCCACAGAAAGCAAAGAACCCTAAAGTCAGTAGGACGGTTTCATCAATCATCATATCAGCCAGTCTGAGAATTTTTTATATTGTTCGCACTATTGAAGGAACAGCATGCGAATCTTGTTAGATCATTATTAAACATCGTTTCTTTTGAACTTGCTGTTTTTTTATGCTGCTCAGTAACTAAGGTTTTGAATGAATATAAATTATTTACTTGGCTAAAAAGGTGCTTTTTATGCGCTATGAAGGATTGGAATCGCTCATTTCAGTTGCATGATTAGAAATATGTTGCTTTAAAACCGAGAAAATATTGAGTTAATTTTCATTAGCATTTGATTTTACTTGTCTTTTTTTTATTTTTGTGATTTGGCACAGCAAT
The DNA here is from genome assembly GCF_002292065.1 of Acinetobacter sp. UBA991. Classification (NCBI taxonomy): domain Bacteria; kingdom Pseudomonadati; phylum Pseudomonadota; class Gammaproteobacteria; order Moraxellales; family Moraxellaceae; genus Acinetobacter; species Acinetobacter sp. UBA991. Next base: position 36,582 of record NZ_DBBF01000028.1, read on the forward strand.
TGCTAATTAGCTTGTGATGCAATTTAAAGCTTAAAAATCAATTGAGTATCTAAAATATAGGGGGAGACCAATATGATGAAATTTGCATGCAAGGCTGCTGTACTGGGAATGATGGCTACAGTATCAACTTTGAGCTTGGCTGAGGAAACAAAACTGCCATTTCCAGGGACGATCACAGGTAATGTGAATGTGGTATCGAGTTACAATTTACGTGGTATGACCAACTCACCAGAAAGTGATACACCCGCAGTGCAAGGGGGGCTGGATTATACACATGACAGTGGTTTTTATTTGGGTTATTGGTTTTCGACTTTAACGGCTGCCTATGCTGATTTTAATACTTCGCCTACTGATGTGAAGGAAGAGAAAAAATCCTTCGAAAACGATTTTTACGCGGGCTATAAAGGCAAAATTACCGAGGATCTTGGTTATCAAATTGGGGGAACGGTTTATTACTATTATCCGGGTTGGGAATCGACAGGTTATGAAACCATCTTGGGTTTGAGCTATAAAGATTTCAGCATTACCGCGCAGACTTTATTGAATAATGTGACTTTCGGGAACAAAGGGGATACCTATTTCTTGGCGACCTATGCGCCAAAACTTGCAGGTGGATTTACAGGTAAAGCGCAAGTCGCAGCCTATTATTATGGTGATGACGACGAGTATCTGGCTTATCAAGCCAAAGCTGGCGATGTAACTAAAACGGATTTTGCTTTCCGTCATGCAACACTGGGTTTATCACATCCTTTGGGCAATACCGGCGCAACGTGGAGTCTGGATTATATTTTTGGCGGCTATACCCGTGATGAAACCAAACAAAAGAATAAAGTGGTATTAGCTTTAGGTTATGCCTTCTAATTGAGTCTGATCCATAAAAAAGCGACCTCAAGGTCGCTTTTTTAGCTTTGCTGACCGCGGTAGGACAAGGCTTCAGTGATATGGCCACTACTGATGAATTCACTTTCTGCTAGATCTGCAATGGTTCGAGCCACTCTTAACACCCGATGATAGGCACGAGCAGAAAGGTTGAGCCGCTGTTGTGCCATTTCAATAATTTTTATTGAGCTGTCATCTAATAAGGCATGCTGTTCCAATAATTTTGGAGAGAGCGCTTGATTTAAACAATGTTGTCTTTGGATCTGTTTTTCATAAGCATTGATGACGCGCTGTCGTACCGTGTCAGAGTTTTCGGTTGGGGTACGATCCTGTAATTCTTGTGCCTGTAAAGGTGGAACATCAATATGTAAATCAATCCGATCTAATAGCGGGCCTGAAATTCGATTTTGATAGCGTTGGATACTATCCAGAGAACATTGGCAACGACTATCCTGATTAAAGGCATAACCACATGGGCAGGGGTTCATTGCTGCAATAAATTGAAAATTTGCAGGAAAAGTCATTTGCCTTGCTGCACGAGAAATCACAATTTCTTTGGACTCTAGCGGTTGACGCAAGACTTCGAGGACTTTGCGGTCAAATTCGGGTAATTCATCCAGAAATAATACACCCAAATGTGCCAAGGTAATTTCACCAGGTTTGGGTTGTGAGCCACCACCGACCAAGGCAATCGCAGATGCAGTATGGTGTGGTGCGCGAAAGGGCCGTTGTCCAAAGCTATGTTGTGCATTGGCAACTGAATAAATACTGGCGACCTCTAAATTTTCCTGTGCATTGAGTGGCGGTAAAATGGAAGGAAGGCGAGAGGCGAGTAAGGTTTTACCTGTACCAGGAGGACCTTTAAATAAGAGCGAATGCCCACCAGCTGCTGCAATCTCTAAGGCACGACGTGGTCGTAATTGTCCTTTAACATCTGCGAGGTCGAGTTGATAAGAGGTTAAACCATGAATTGATCTTTGTGGTGCAGCCGTAATTCGAGAATTGCCCGAAAAATGTGCACATACATCCTGTAGGTGATTGGCCGCATATACCTCAAAATTGGGGAGTTGGTTGGCCTCTTCTAAATTGCCATTAGGCAGTAACAGACGGTGCTGCGCTTGTTGGCAGGCCATCGCGATGGTCAATGCGCCTGAAATCGGGCGTAAATGTCCATCTAATGCCAGTTCACCAATAAATTCAAAGCCTTCAGTGCTATTTTCTGGTAATTGTCCTGAAGCAATCAAGATACCAAGAGCAATGGGTAAATCAAGTCTAGAACCATCTTTAGGGAGATCTGCTGGGGCTAAATTGATGGTTAAGCGCTTGGTTGGAAACTGAAAACCGCTATTAATAATGGCTGAGCGGACACGATCTTTACTTTCACGTACTGCAGCTTCAGGTAGACCTACAATTGTGAGTGAAGGCAAGCCTGAACTGATATGAACTTCAACTTCAATTTGTGGGGCGTGTAGACCTAATAAGCCTCTCGTATAAATTTTTGCAAAAGACATCTTATTATTGTTCCATTGTGGTGCTTTATTTTTAATCATTTTTCGGTGCTATTCGCACCGAATTGGTGCTTATTTTTTATTCTGAACGATTTCTTCAAGTATTTTCATTTGCTGTTGCAGCTCAGTGAGGCGTTGATTGGCCGTATTGAGAGCAGTTCGTTGGCGATCAAGCTCTTGTTTAGAGACAAGGTCTAACTTTTCGATGCTTTCACTGAGTAACGCACGTAAGTTTTTTTCTAGGTCTTTTTTAGGTTGGTCAACTTGTTGCAAAATTGCCTGTAAAAGAGTCTCAATCATAAAGTGCTCAATAGGTTATGTATATTTGCTGCTCAGTGTATCACTGCTGGCTATATTCCTCTAGCACACTTCGGGACAGAAGGATGAGTGACTGGTTGATTTCATTCAATATAGCGAAATGAAACTTATTTTCGATGCACTATCTACATCTTCAAGCCTAAATAGGTTATAAAGAAAGCTTGTGCTCAATATTTAAAAAACCCCAACCTTTAAATATTGGCATGAAAATTGAACATAAAACCTTACTGGTGAAAATAAGCCGAAGGAAAACAAACATGAAGCTTGTAACTGCAATTGTAAAACCATTTAAATTAGATGATGTGCGTGAAGCACTCTCTGAGATTGGTGTTCAAGGGATTACCGTAACTGAAGTCAAAGGTTTCGGACGTCAAAAAGGTCATACAGAACTGTATCGTGGTGCAGAGTATGTGGTTGATTTCTTACCGAAAGTGAAGATTGAAATTGCAATTAGTGATGAAATGGTGGACGCAGTCATTGAATCAATCACTCGTGTCGCAAGCACAGGCAAAATTGGTGACGGCAAAATTTTTGTCACGAATTTAGAGCAAGTAATCCGTATCCGTACGGGTGAAACTGGGCCAGATGCTGTCTAAATTGGCACAAACTTTGCTGAGTTAGAAATAAGAGAAATAGCTCACAAAATAAGGTTGGGGGACACGAATGAAAAAAATGCTTATGGCGCTCAGTCTATCTGGCGCACTCTTAGGTGGTTCAGCGGTGGTTTGGGCAGAAGATGCTGCATCAACACCAGTAACTGAACAAACTGTAGCCGTTGCTGATACGGGTGCTGCAACAACTGAAATCGTTGCAGTTGAAGCTCCAGCTCCTGAAGAGGCTGCTCCTGCTGCTGTAGCAACAGTGGATACGGGTGATACAGCTTGGGTTCTTGTTTCAACAGCATTGGTTCTGTTGATGACTATTCCTGGTTTGGCTCTGTTCTATGGTGGTATGGTGCGTAAGAAAAACGTACTCAGCACCATGATGTTCAGCCTTTCTGCGGCGATCTTAGTGAGTTTAATCTGGGTAATTGCCGGTTACTCATTGGCTTTCTCTGGTTCAGGAGCTTATGTGGGCGACTTGGGCAAGGCGATGCTGAATGGCGTTGCATTTGATGCCTTAAGTGGAACAATTCCTGAAAGCTTATTTGTTATTTTCCAAATGACGTTTGCGATCATCACTGTTGCGATTATCAGTGGTTCGATTGCTGATCGTATGAAATATTCAGCATTTATGGCATTTATCGCAGTATGGGTAATTTTGGTTTATGCACCAATCACTCACTGGGTATGGGCGGCTGATGGCTGGTTATTCAAAGCAGGCGCATTAGATTTTGCTGGTGGTACGGTTGTTCATATTAACGCAGGTGTTGCAGGTTTGGTTGCAGCATACATGTTAGGGAAACGTACAGGCCTTGGCCGTGAATCGATGGCACCACATAACCTGACTTTAACTGTGATCGGTGCAAGCTTGATTTGGGTGGGTTGGTTCGGCTTTAACGGTGGTAGTGCTTTAGGTGCGGGTGCGCGTGCAAGTATGGCGATTCTTGTAACTCAAGTCGCTGCTGCCGCTGCTGCATTCTCATGGCTCATTGTTGAACGTCTTGTTCGTGGTAAAGCATCAGTTCTTGGTGGTGCATCAGGTGCGGTTGCTGGTTTAGTGGTGATTACGCCTGCTGCTGGTTTCGTTGGTGTAGGTGGCGCATTAATCATGGGCTTAATTGGTGGTGTGGTGTGCTTCTGGGGGATTACTGCACTGAAACGCCTGCTTAAAGCGGATGATGCTCTAGATGCGTTCGGTTTACATGCTGTGGGTGGTATCGTTGGTGCGATTCTTACAGGTGTGTTCTACAGTGATGAAATCATCAAAGCGGCAAATGTTGCACTTGCACCGACCTTTATCGGTCAATTGTGGGTACAAATTGAAGGTGTGTTAGCAACAATCGCTTATAGCGCAATTGTGACCTTCATTATCCTGAAAGTGATTGATTTGGTGATTGGTATCCGTGTCAGCGCTGATGATGAACGTATGGGCCTTGACCTTAGCCAACATGGCGAACGTATCGAATAATTTGTACAACATGCGTTTTAAAAAACAGCCCCATCGGGCTGTTTTTTTATGGGTTTAGACGACTAGTTCTGCAATTGAAGAAACTTTGCTACACTTAAGCAAAGTGAGTAAATAATCGCGCAACTATGCATTGTCCATTTTGTAACGCTGCTGATAGTAAAGTCATAGACTCCCGTTTGGCTGCCGAAGGCTGCCAGATTCGTCGTCGTCGTGAGTGTGTCATTTGTGGGGAGCGTTTTACCACCTTTGAAAGTTATGATGTGGTCATGCCTCGCGTGATCAAATCAGACGGTAAAAATGAACCTTTTGATGAGGCCAAACTACGCCGTTCTTTAATGCATGCCTTACAAAAACGTCCTGTCACTCAGGAACAAATTGAAACAGTACTCAGTGATATTCAATCGCAGATTCGCCGCCTAGGCGAACGGGATGTCAAATCTAGAACTATTGGTGAAATCGTGATGCAGGCATTATTTGCTTTGGATCATGTTGCCTATGTTCGATTTGCTTCTGTGTACCAAGATTTCCAAGATGTAGAAGCATTTCGCCATCAAATTGAGCAAATGCAACAACGTGAAAATGAAGCTTAAATTCGAGAGATCATGTCTGAGTTAACCCAAGATCATTTATCTGAACATCAGCACTGGATGCAACAAGCCATTGCCTTAGCTCGACATGGTCAATATTCGACGAAGCCGAATCCTAATGTCGGTTGTGCCATTGTCAAAGACGGTCAACTGATTGGGGAAGGCTATCACCCTAAAGCTGGTCAGCCGCATGCGGAAGTATTTGCATTACGTCAAGCAGCTGAGAATGCCAAAGATGCAATTGCATATGTCACTTTAGAACCTTGTGCACATTACGGTCGAACACCGCCTTGTGCGGAGGCTTTGGTCAAAGCTCAAGTGAAAAAAGTCGTCATTGCCTGTTCTGATCCAAATCCACTGGTCGCAGGTAAAGGCGTTAAGATTTTACAAGATGCTGGCATTGAGGTTGAAACGGGAATTTGTACGGAAAGTGCAAAAACGCTCAACTTGGGTTTTTTGAAGGCTATGTCAACTGGCCTGCCTTATGTACGTTTAAAGATAGCATCAAGTCTGGATGGCCGTACTGCGATGGCTTCGGGTGAATCAAAGTGGATTACTGGCACAGCAGCTCGACAAGACGTACAACATTGGCGGGCAATTTCGGGTGCGGTGATTACTGGTATTCAAACGGTTTTAGCTGATGATTGCGAACTGAATGTGCGTGCATTAGAAGGCGTTGATCTGACAAAAGTGGTGCAACCAAAACGGATTGTTTTAGATCGACAAGGGCAATTACCACTTTCTGCAAAAATTTTACAGCAATCTGAAACGGTGATGGTGATGACACCATTTCGTCAAGAACTTGCTGATTTAGGCGTGATACAATTGCCACCGCAACCTTTAAACCAGTTATTGCAGACTTTGTCTCAACAATATCAAATTTATGATGTTTTGGTTGAGGCAGGTGCGACTTTATCAACGGCCTTTTTACAACAAGGATTGGTTGATGAAATGATTAGTTATGTTGCACCAACTTTACTTGGTCAATCTGCTCGGGCTATGTTTAATGCTGAATTTAGCAAAATGGCAGAGCAGCTCCGTTTTGAGTTGGTCGATGTAACCCAACTTGGGCAAGACATTCGCCTAAGATTGCTCCCTATCCAAGAGATGATATGAATCCAGAACCATCGGTTTATCACAAACGTCGTCATGCTGCCCGTACGACTGACGAATATCTTTTTCATCAGTTAGTGCCTTATCTCGGTAATAAGCGTCGACTGCTTCACCTCATTTTAGAAGCACTTGAGATTACAGGTACATTGAATAGCAAGAAAAAGAATCCACCGATTTTTGCTGATTTCTTTGCGGGGAGTGGGGTTGTTTCGCGGTTAGCCCGCCAGAATGGTTATCGCGTGATTGCCAATGACTGGGAACCGTATAGTCATGCCTTGAACAATGCCATTTTAGCTTGTGTTGATGCACCTGCTTTTAAAGAGTTAGGTGGCTATCAGAAAGCCATTGATTATCTGAATCGCTTACCTGAGGTCAAAGGCTGGGTCACGCATAATTTATGTCCACGTAATGATGATGTGTATGATCCTGCCCGTGATCGTTTGTTCTTCAAACGCCGTAACGGTATGCGGATCGATGCGATTCGTCAGCAGATTGCAACGTGGCAAGCGCAAGGTGCAATTAATGATGTAGAGATGAGTGCTTTATTGGCACCGCTACTGTATTCCGCAAGTTTCGTCAGTAATACCAGTGGTGTCTTTAAAAGTTTCCATCAGGGCTGGGGCGGACGTACCCAAACTGCCTTGGAGCGGATTGAATCTTTATTGTGGCTGACACCAAGTCGCTTCTGTGAGATTGGTGATCCTAAGCGTCCTGCTGCTGAAATGTGGTGTGTGGATGCACAGCATCTGGCCAATCAAATGAGTAGTTTTGAGGTTGATGTCGCCTATCTTGATCCACCCTATAATCAGCATGCCTATAGCAGTAACTATCATGTTCTGAATGCACTGACTTTATGGGATCAAGTTGACTTGCCATCCCCAGACACCAAAGGTTTTAAAAGTGGTATTGATCGAGCTTGGCGTAAAGAACGTCCAAGTCCTTATAACTCTTCTAAATATGCCAAAGAGGCCTATGAAAAGTTATTGGAAACGATTAATGCACGTTATATTTTGACCAGTTATTCGACTGATGGAAATATTGAGCCGAAGGACTTACTGACTGCCAATTTGAAGCGCGGTAAAGTGACCTTATTGACCCAAGATGTTCCACGTTATCGGGTCAGTAAACAACGCCAGTCTGAACGTGCTCGCGTTCTTGAGTTTATTGTGATCACAGACACCCATGCCAAGTCTGGACCACCATTACGGCAGCTCTTGGGGCAGTTGTACCATTTCGCTGAATTGGGTGGTGTAGATACCACGGGTAACAGTACCCAATTGGCACTTTGGTAAAAGAAAAAAGACACCACTTTGGCAACAAAGTGGTGTTTTTGTATCCAGTATTCGTTGAGTATCGGTTAATTAGATTGTTGTGATCGATTTGTAAGATAAGCCTATGTTTTTATAGTAAATATCTACCAATTTCGAGTTGGTTTATATGTGCATAGTCATGCTTTTAAGTTGAATGATAGAAAATAATAATTAAAAAATAATGATGTAAAACAAATGAATAGAACTATTTATTCTTCTGTTTTTATCGTCATGTTCACTTAATATAAAGCTGGAAATACTTTAACCAATCGTTCAAATTTTTACCAAATGATATTGACCATATCTAAAAATAACTATAGTTTGCCGAGCTTAATTTAGGGTCTTGCCTATTTGCAGCGATGACCAAGAGAGGTTGTTATGAGTCGCTCGGAACCCACCTTATTGGGGCAATGTGTAGCTGAATTTTTTGCTACCGCAATTTTTTTATCATTTGGTATTGGTGTGGTGGCTGCACTTAAGCTTGCGGGAGCGAGTTTAGGCTTGTGGGAAATTAGTATTGTATGGGGTTTGGCTGTTGCATTGGCAGTGTATTTGTCTGCTGGCATTTCTGGGGCACATCTTAATCCCGCAGTGACCATCGCGTTGGCACTGTTTGCTGGTTTTGAAAAACGTAAAGTGCCTTTCTATATCATTTCACAAGTTGCTGGTGCTGCTGTAGGTGCGCTTCTGGTTTATGGTCTGTATAGCAACTTATTTGTGGATTATGAGCAAACGCATCATATGGTACGGGGCAGTGTTGAAAGTTTAGAATTGGCGGGAATTTTCTCAACCTATCCACATCATCTGCTCTCGCTTGGTCAGGCCTTTATGGTGGAAATGTTTATCACCATGTTATTGCTTTGGCTGATTATGGCGATTGGTGATGATAGCAATGGTTTACCGCGTGGTGCTTTGGCACCGATCTTAGTCGGTTTATTGGTTGCCGTGATTGGTGCATCTTTTGGCCCATTGACTGGCTTTGCTATGAATCCTGCCCGTGATTTTGGCCCGAAAATTGTGGCTTATTTCTCTGGCTGGGGACCTGTTGCATTTACCGGTGGACGCGATATTCCATATTTCATCGTCCCGATTATTGCACCAATCGTAGGGGCTTGTTTGGGCGTACTTGGTTATAAGCTGTTTTTTGGTCATTTTTTAGTCAACAATCCTGTTGTAGTAAAAGAAAAAGAAATTGCTGAAAAGCAAGTGTCTGAAATGTAATAAAGACCAGATCAAGAATCTGAAGGGCAGTCAACGGATTGCCCTTTTTATTTGCCTGTATTTGGACTGTACATGCCTTGTTATCTCTAGTTCTTTGCTTTAAGGTATCTTCTTTACAGTGGTACATACTGCAATAAAGATAGGTTGAAACTCCCATGTTTACAGGCATTATTGAAAGTTTAGGTAAGGTTGAGAGCCTACAGAGTGTAGGTGGCGACGTTCGTTTGCGTATTCAAACTGATTTGGATATGTCTGATGTACATTTGGGGGATTCAATTGCCACCAATGGGATCTGCCTGACTGTGATTGAATGGGGTGAAAACTGGTATGCAGCTGATGTTTCGCGAGAGAGTTTAAACCGTACCACATTAGGCCAATGGAAAGTCGGTCAAGCCGTCAACGTTGAGAAAGCAATGCTGCCAACCACACGTTTTGGTGGGCATATTGTCAGTGGACATGTGGATGGTTTAGGTGAAATTACCTTAGTGCGACATGATGCACGTTCACTGTATTTTGAAGTGACAGCGCCTGTTGAGTTAGCTAAATATTTAGCTGAAAAAGGTTCAGTTACTGTCGATGGGATCAGTCTGACCATTAACCATTTACGCGGCAATATTTTAAGTCTGAATTTAATTCCACATACTGCGGAACGTACCAATATCGGCACTTGGCAGGTCGGTAGCAAAGTCAACTTGGAAGTGGATGTCTTGGCACGCTACATTGAGCGTTTATTGCTAGGTGATAAGGCTGCGGAACAGAAAACTGAATCGAATATCAGTATGGCTTTTTTAGCTGAAAACGGTTTTTTAAAATAAAAGATGAAGTATAAAAAAGCCCAGTTCAAACTGGGCTTTTTTATTATTTTTCGTCTGAAAATTCACTATTTTTCAAGATATAGTCAATTTCATCTTGCGCGAGGGCATGTAACTTGGCGCGGAATACAGTTACCGCTTGCTCAATTAAACCTTCGGCTTCTAATTCAAGTCGTACACGAACACTTTCTAACTCTGACAGAATTTGCTGATCATCGATCACAACACGTTGAGCCTTTGAATAATCGATACTTGGCTGTTCAGGATTACTTTGATAGCGTTCAGTTTGCTGTGCAATTTCCTGATCAATATGACCACGTAAGGCAAGCAGGTTTTCAGTCTGTTGTTCAAATTGACGGGCTTCATCGGCTTGCAGTTGTGCGGCATAGGCGGCTTCAGCTGCACGCTTCTCTTCTAAAGCCTTTTCCAAAGCCAGTTGTTTACGAATACGTGCTTGTTCAATCAATTCCGCTTTTAAGTCGGCATAGGCTTGATCAATGCGCTGCTGAGAAAGTTGCTGCGCATTTTCCTCATGTTGTGTCCATGTCTGAGTCAGTGTTTGTGGTAACAGTAGATCACAAATACGTGCTAAATCATCCTGATAGGTCTGACGGACAGCCTCAGGTGCATTTAACCAACGTTTTTTAAAGTCCTGACCTACATTTAATGCCACAAGACACTCCTCAAATGATGCTGTTTATTGCCGATTTATAATTTAAATGTTCGAGGTTCAATACCTAAACGACGATACATTTTAAATTTTTCCCGCCCGATCTGTTTTGCCGTTTCATTATTTTCAATAATTTCGATAATGTGGCGAAAATCTTGAGTTTGTTCAAGTGCATGATTGTTAAAATTAAACACGATCCAATCATTCGACGGGGGTAATTCCGCTGAAATACACACAGGACTATGCGGCTGATCAATGCCATGTGGAATAAAGCTGAGTGGATCAAAGTTCCAAAGTTTCTCATCTAACTCCGTTTGCTGCCCTGAATCAGCGCAATACCACCAGATGTGTGGATGCTGATTCAGAATCTTACGGCATAAACGGCAAGCACTTTCGACTTGCCGTTCTTTACTATTTTCAAATAGATAAAAGCTGATTTGTGGCATGTTTTAGTTTTTCGTTGCAACACGATTTGCTAAAAACTGCATCAGTAATGGCACTGGACGACCTGTAGCACCTTTAGCTGCACCCGATAACCACGCTGTACCTGCGACATCAAGATGTGCCCAACGATAATCACGAGTGAAACGTTCGAGGAAACACGCAGCAGTAATTGCGCCACCATATGGACCGCCAATGTTGGCAATATCAGCAAAAGGAGAGTCGAGTAATTCTTGATACTCTTCCATCACTGGCATACGCCATACTCGGTCTAGTGACTGTTCGCCTGCCTGTTGTAGGTCTTGGGCAAGTTCATCATCTGGCGTAAATAAGCCACTTACCACTTTACCTAGCGCAACCACACAGGCACCTGTGAGGGTTGCAATATCAATCACCAACGCAGGATTAAAGCGCTTGATATACGTTAAGGTATCACAGAGAACCAGACGGCCTTCTGCATCGGTATTCAGTATTTCAATAGTCTGACCGCTCATGCTGGTCACAATATCACCCGGACGAGTGGCATGGCCAGAAGGCATATTTTCTGCTGCTGCAATCGCACCGACCACATGAATTGGCAATTGTGCTTCGCATAGTGCTTGAATGGTTCCAAGCACAGAAGCTGCGCCGCACATATCAAATTTCATTTCATCCATGCCTAGGCCTGGTTTTAATGAAATACCACCTGTATCAAAGGTCACACCTTTGCCGACAAGCACGACAGGGGATTGATCTACTTTGGCATTGTATTCGAGTGTAATAATGCGACCCGGGCGGTCAGAGCCTTTGCTGACTGCAAGGAAGGCATACATCCCCAAGTCCGCCATTTGCTGCTCATCAAGCACTGTGACTTTTAAAAGCGCTGGATATTGTGCTGCAAGTGCAATTGCTTGATCTGCCAAATATTCAGGGAAGCAAATATTACCTGGACGGTTGCCGAGATCACGTGCGTAGTTTTGACCTGATTGCACTGCATGAATTAGATTCAGTTGTGCATCATCTAAAGTAGTTTGGTTGGCAACAAGATGGATTGTTTCTAATACAAATTCATTTTTTTTCGATTTAAATTCATCATAACCATACGCTGCTTGAGTCAGGCTCAAGACAAATAGTGAATGTAAATCGGTTGGAAGCGCTGACAGGTCGACACTAATTTGTTTAAATTTATTTTGTGATGATTTGATAATAGTTTGTGCGAGTTTTGCTAATTTTGTGGCTTTTAACTCGGCACTTTTTCCGAGTCCGAGCAGGTGACCATTGGCTTGTGCGGAAATATTGGCAATTAAGGCTAAGCTTTCGTTAAAACCTGCTTTGAATTGTGTTGCGTTAAGCACTTCTTCTAGGTGATTGATTTGATATGTATTTAAGTTCTGTTGTAATTGTTCTGAATCAACCAAAATCCACAAAGATTCGCTAGACGCCTGAGTTGGGAATGCGTTATGAAGGGTAAATTTCATTGTTTGTATGGAACCTGATGAGTGAAAAATAAAGATAAGTCCATTAAACACTTTCAGATATGAGGTTGCAATCCGCAACAAGCGATAGGTTTTATATTTTTAACATTCGGGTAAACTAGCGTTACCTTCAATTGGGCTTTTTGGAAGTATTACTTTGATTATTCGGCGTTATCTCGTCAAACAAGTGGTTTCGACATCTCTCGTCGTCATAGGTTTATTAACCCTGATTATGATGGGTGGTCGTTTAATCAAATATTTTGGCGTGGCAGCTCAAGGTCGTTTAGATGCAGGCATTTTATTTAGCATCATCGGCTATCGTTTGCCCGAGTTTTTAACGCTGATTCTTCCTTTGGGTTTCTTCATTGCCTTGATGCTGGTGTTTGGTCGTCTTTATGTTGACCATGAAATGGCGGTGTTAAATGGCAGTGGTGTGAGTCGTAACCAGTTGGCACGTATGTTGTTACCGATGACGTTGGTCTATCTGGTGGTGCAAACCTGTTTAATGATTTGGATGGGACCATGGGGCTTACGTGAGTTTGAAAAACTGACCAGCACACAAGCGGTACGCACGGGCTTTGACTTGGTTCGTCCCAAGGAGTTTATTTCTTCAGGGCCTTTTACGATTTATGCAGACTCATTATCTGAAGATCGTAAGAATTTAAAAGAGATTTTCTTCTATCAAAAATCCAACCAAGAAGATAAACCAGACATCATGATTTTGGCGAAAGAAGCCACTCGTGTTGAAGTTGCTAATGATACGGCGAATGTCGTGGACTTGGTTCAAGGCCGCCGTTACGAGATTTATCCTAATCAGCCACGTTATCTTCAGGCAGAATTTCAATCTTACCGCTTACGTTTAGAAAATGATAAAGATGTGAAATTTGAAAGTGATGATGTAGAAGCATTGTCAATGTCCAAACTTTGGCAGAAACGGGATGACTCCGTGGTGCGGAGTGAGTTGGGCTGGCGTATCTTTGGGCCATTTATCATTATTGTGGGTTTGATGCTTGCTGTCGCATTGTCTGAAGTGAGTCCGCGTCAAGGGCGTTATTATCGTTTGATTCCTGCGATCTTTATTTTTGCCAGCTTAATTGTGGTATTGATCGCGATTAAGACTCGAATCAGTAAAGATGAGTTGGACATTTGGGCTTATCCAGCTGTGATTTTGGTTTATGGCATTGCAGCCGCAATTTTTGCACGTAAACAAAAATTAGCGCCTAAAATTAAGAAAAGTATGCAGCGAGTGGGGTTGTGATGTTAGCACGTCGAATAGTCGCCAAACATGTGACAAAAACCACGGTTCTAGCCATGCTCGGAACAACGCTGGTGTTATCTTTCCTACAAGTATTATTTACGTACCTTGGTGAATTGGGTTCGCTGAAACCTAACTATAATGCGTGGCAGGCTTTTCTGTTTGTGATGTGGGGTGCGCCGCGTTATTTATATGAAATCCTGCCTGTTGCTGCATTGATTGGCTCTGTTTTAGGACTGGGCGCACTTGCTTCGAATAGTGAACTGATCGTAATGCGTTCTGTTGGTATCAGTTTATGGCGAATTGTTGGTTGGGTCATGCGTTCAGCGCTGTTATTGATCGTACTGTCTTTTGTGTTGAGTGAATGGGTGATTCCTTATACCAACGAACAAGCTCAAAGTATTAAAAAACAACGCAGTGTAGCAGCTTTGGGCGAAGTCAAAGGCTATTGGTCACGTGAAGGGCAGCGCTTTATCTATATTGATTATGCCAACTCACAAGGTCAGTTACGCAATATTCAAACCATTGATTTTGATCAGGACCATCGCTTGCAGTCTTTTGTGACCGCTGAAAAAGGACAGTTTATTAAAGATGGTGAATGGCAGTTGTCCCAATCACATCAAGTGGATTTACTGGCGCAAGGCAATGCCATTAAAACGGATCATGAGCAGCAATCGCTTGGTTTAGCATTACAGCCGAAATATGTACATATGGTGACCTTGGACCCTGAAGATTTATCTCCAAGCCAATTGATTAGTTTCATGCGCTATATGGATGAATATAGCCAGGTTCCGAAGACCTATGAATTGGCCTTCTGGCAGAAAGTGACCTCACCATTTTCTTTAATTACCTTGGTGTTGATTGCTTGTTCCTTCATTTTTGGACCATTACGTCAACAGTCAATGGGTTTCCGTTTGGTGATTTCACTGTTCACAGGCTTAGGTTTCTTCTATCTTCAAGATTTCTTGGGCTATGCAAGCTTAGTGTATGCACCTTCACCTGCATGGTTTGTGCTGATGCCAGTGGTGCTGATCTTTATGGTGGGAAGCTATCTGCTCTATCGAGCACGCTAAGCTTGATGGCGAGGTTCTATGATCAGGATTGATGAAAGCCATCAGTCAGGTCATGGAGAATTCGATTAAATTTCGGTAAAATAGACCGATCAAATGACAAACAGAGAGTCCATTATGACGGATGCAAATGCTGGCAAAATTCCTCACGTTCTGGTGATTATGGATGGCGTAGGACATCGTGAAGCAGTTGAAGATAATGCTTTTTTAGCGGCAAAAACGCCAAACCTCACTGCGATGAAGGCCAAGCATCCAAATAGTTTAATCTCAGGTTCAGGCGAAGATGTCGGCTTGCCTGATGGTCAAATGGGCAACTCTGAAGTCGGTCATATGAATTTAGGTGCAGGTCGTGTGCTGTACCAAGATTTCACTCGAATTACTAAAGATATCCGCACTGGTGCTTTTTTTGAGCATGAAGTTTTAGTTGATGCTGTAGAAAAAGCCAAACTAGCAAAGGGTGCTGTGCATGTGATGGGCCTGCTGTCTCAAGGTGGTGTTCATTCACATGAAGACCATATTGTGGCAATGTGTGAGCTGGCATTAAAACGTGGTGCGACAGTATATCTACATGCCTTCCTAGATGGACGTGATACCCCACCACGAAGTGCAAAGCCGTCATTAGAAAAACTAGATGCTTTATTTGCACAATATCCAAATCAGGGTCGTATCGTTTCGATGATTGGTCGTTACTTTGCGATGGACCGTGATAATCGTTGGGATCGTGTTGAACAAGCCTATCGCCTTATGACTGAAGGTGAGGCAGTACGTGTCGCCAACTCAGCAGTTGAAGGCTTAGAGCTTGCTTATGCTGCGAATGAAAATGATGAGTTTGTTAAAGCAACACGTATTGGTGAAATTGCCAAAGTGCAAGATGGTGATAGTGTTGTTTTTATGAACTTCCGTGCCGATCGTGCGCGTGAGATTACGCGTGCTTTTGTTGAAAAAGATTTTGCTGGATTTACCCGTAAAGTCGTTCCAAACCTGTCTAAGTTTGTCATGTTGACTCGTTATCAAGCGAGTATTGATGCACCTGTGGCGTATATGCCAGAAGGACTTAAAAACTCGATTGGTGAATATCTGTCAAGTTTGGGTAAGACCCAATTGCGTATTGCTGAAACTGAGAAGTATGCACACGTCACTTTCTTCTTCAGTGGTGGTCGTGAAGATGAATATGAAGGTGAAAAACGTATTCTCATTCCTTCGCCGAATGTTGCAACCTACGATTTAAAACCAGAAATGAGTGCTTATGAAGTAACTGATGAGTTAGTCAATGCAATCAATTCTGGTGAGTTTGACCTTTTAGTCGTGAACTATGCCAATGGTGATATGGTTGGGCATACGGGTGTGTTTGATGCTGCGGTGAAAGCCGTTGAAACAGTCGATAGCTGTCTAGGCCGTGTTTACGATGCAGTGATGGCAAACAAAGGGCATATGTTAATTACAGCGGATCATGGTAATGTAGAGCAAATGCAAGACTATGATAGTGGACAGGTTCATACCCAACATACCACAGAGTTGGTTCCATTTATTTATGTTGGTCCAACACAAGCAACGATTGCTGAAGATGGCGTATTGGCGGATGTAGCACCAACACTCTTGCATTTGATGGACATTCCTGTGCCGCCTGAAATGCAAGGCAAGAACTTAATTACTTTAAAATAAGGTGAATCAATGACCCAACACAACAACATTTACCGAGCGTTATGTGCAAGTGTGTTGATGTGTTGGGGACATAGTCTCTCAGCCGCACCAATCACCCATTCTTCTGGGTGGTCGAATGAAGACTCCAAGTCTGGTAATGCTGAAGTCCCGATTGAATCTATTCAACAATTTGTACAGATTTACGGCATCGTCAAAGATAACTATGTCGATAAAAAGTCGGATGATGCTTTATTCCAACAATCGATTAAGGGCTTGGTCAGTGGTCTAGATCGTTATTCCCGTTATTTATCTGCAGAAGAATACCGTCAACTGATTCAGTATACAGAGGGCGATTTAGCTTCTGTCGATTTCAATTTAAATTATGATGCACATTCGAAAACGTGGCAAATTCAGGATCTGAAGCCTGGTTCGGATTCGAGTAAACTCGGTTTACGCAATGGACAAGTTATCCTAAAAGTGGATAACCAAGAACTGAAAAGCTTAAATCAAGACCAAGTACAAGGTCTGCTCTATGGCTCGATTGGAAGTACTGTCCAGATACAAACAGAGAATAATAGTACGACCATTTTGGTGAGAAACAAGAAAGTCGAAACTGATATTGAACCCGTTTTATTGCACAATCAGGTATTGGTGCTGAAAATACGTGTTTTTCAGCAAGATACGGCGAATGAGATTAAACGTTTGATTGAAGAATATAGTTCAACCAAACTTAAGGCCGTGGTATTCGATTTACGTAATAATCCAGGAGGCTTGCTTTCGGCCTCAGTCGAAGCGGCTGATCTATTTTTAAATCAGGGTTTAATTGTTACGACTAAAAGCCGTTCTGAAGGTGATCAGCAATTCCAAGCGCTTCCTTCTAATGAATTTCAAAATATGAAATTAGGCATTTTAATCAACCGTCGTTCTGCTTCTGCTGCTGAAGTCTTTACAGCGGCATTAAAAGAGCATAAGCGTGCATGGGTGGTTGGCGAAAATAGTTATGGCAAAGGTGTGGTACAAAAGTTATTCCCCTTACCAAGTGGCGCTGCATTGCAGATGACGGTATCGCATTATTACACTCCCAATGGCAATATGATTGAAGGTCAAGGTATTCAGCCAAATCAGACCTATGCTTTATCTGCCGAGATGAAAGAAGATAATTATCTTGAGCATGTCACAGATCTGGTTTTAAAAAGTAGATATTAAAAAAAAGCCCCTCAGTTGAGGGGCTTTTTTTAATATTGATTATTCATCATCTTCGGTGTCTAAACCAAATTTTTTCAAACGGTAGCGTAACGAACGGAAGGTCATTCCCAACTTCTTCGCGGCTAAGGTTCGATTCCAATGGGTAAGATTCAATGCATTCAGAAGAATTTCTTTTTCAATATTCTCCAAATAGCGCTCCAAACCTTCGGGTGGAAGCTTCTTTGAACTCATGTTTGGACTTGCAGAATATTGCGGTGTTTCAACTTCTTCAGTTGTCGTATTGGAAAATGAAGGTGCTGGGTTTGCCAATGAACTACGTAAAGGTGCAGTTTGCAGATGTGCTAAATCAATATTGTCATCGTCACTCAGCGTAATCGCACGTTCAATAATATTGCGTAATTCGCGCACATTACCTGGGAAATATTGCTGTAATAAGAACTGCTCTGCACGTGAAGATAACGATTTTGCAGTGAGGTCCCATTCTTGACTAATCTTTTGAATAAAGTGATTGGCCAATAACAAAATATCCTGTCCACGTTCACGTAAAGGTGGCAGTACGATATCCATCACATGAATACGGAAGAACAAATCCTGACGGAAACGACCTTGCTGTACCAACAGCTCCAAATCTTGGTGGCTGGCACTAATCACACGGAAATCCACATCAATCTCTTGATCTGAACCAACGGGACGAATTTTCTTTTCCTGTACGGCACGCAGCAATTTGACCTGCATATTTAAAGGTAGTTCGGCAATTTCATCCAAGAACAAACTCCCGCCGTGTGCAGACAGAATTAAGCCTTGCTTGTCCTGAGTCGCGCCAGTAAAACTACCTTTTTTATGCCCGAATAGTTCACTTTCCATCAATTCAGTTGGAATCGCCCCACAGTTAATCGCAATAAAAGGGCCTTCGCTGCGATTACTTAAACGGTGGACCAGATTCGCAACCACTTCTTTGCCTGTTCCTGATTCACCTGTAATGAATACTGGGGCCTGAGAGCGTGCAATTTTCTTTAAGGCGATGCGAAGCTGTTGAATGGGTGCAGAACGTCCAATTAACAGCTTGTTCTCTAAGGCTGTTTCGGCAGCCTCTTGTTCAGGCTGTGGACGGTTCAATGCTTTCTGAATCAATTGATCCAAATGCATTTGGTTGACTGGCTTACTGACGAAATCAAATGCGCCTGCTTTTAAGGCTGAAATGGCAATATCCATATTGCCGTAGGCAGTCAGTACCGCAATAGGCGTATTGGGATAGTTCTGTGTTACGTGTTTGACTAGATCCAAACCATTGCCATCTGGAAGATTTAAATCTGTTAAGCAAGCATCGTACTGGAATTCAGTAAAGAACTTTTTTGCCTGTTCGACCCGATAGGCGAGATGTGTCTTGATGCCCATACGCGCCAGCGTCATCTGCATTAAAAGACATAAATCTTCTTCGTCGTCTACCAATAAGACGAGTGGTTGTTTTGTTGCCATTTCCCCGAGAAACCTAATCTATAAATCAATGAATTTTTGAGCATTCAATCCTGAAGCATGCTCCTTGTTGTCGCTCTATATAAGTGAGCTTTGCATGATTTGCCTCACAAAAAGTATGAGACAAATACAATCCTAAACCAGTTCCTTTAATTTCGGTACTAAAAAATGGTTTGAACAGTTGAGAAATATCCCGTTTTGAGACACCCGTCCCAAAATCGATGACATCAATGCAAGTTCGTCCGTCTTTTTCGTGCACCTCGACTTCAATATAAGGCGCGTCAGTTGCATTATGTCTTAACGCATTTCTAATTAAATTAATCAGCACTTGGCGTAATTGTTTTTCATCAAATAAGATGTTGGTTTGCTCTGTGAGTTTAATTTGAATTTGTTGTTTAGCATCTGCAAGATCTTCATTGAGTAAACTTTCAAAGAAGGAGCTCAGATCAATTTCTTGTGCTTCTGTCGGTTTATTTCGTGCCATTGCTAAGGTGTCTTGCACGATGCTATCAATCCGCTTGGCTTGTTTGCTAATCATGCGCGACAGCATTTCTTGTTGATGGGTATCACTGTCTTTGAATAATTCATTGGCTTGCACAATAGCAGCCAAAGGATTGCGTATTTCATGGGCAATACTGGCTGACAACTGACCAAGTGCGGCGAGTTTCAATTGCTGAACTTGCTGAGTCAGTTTTTGTGCGTCTTTTAAGATCAATAATACTAAGGCTTGTTCAGGAACAATTAAATGCTTAACCCGAACGTTGATGGTGTATGAACTTTGCTGTGATTCAAAACTGAATTCTTCGCCATCCTCTAAGTCACTAAACTGAACCAGTTCAAATAAGTCGGGTTGTAATTTGATCAGTGGCGTTTTTTCTAAGGAAATCGGTAAATGGATACCTAATAGCGCATTGGCTGCAGGATTGGTTAACACGATATGGTTACTTTCATCGAGTACTAAATAGCCATCTTCGATTTGTTCGAGAATATAACGGTTAATATTCTGTAGTTGATGGATTTCAATCGATTGATGAAAAGTTAAAGTTTCTAGAATTTTAAAACGCTGTACTGCAATACGACCAATGGCATGAACTACAAAAAATAAAAACGCCAGAAAAACGCTATTTCCGAGGTGATTTAAATTATTGGCCTCAAAAAAGTCACCTAAAAAACGTTGGTAAACCACCATAATGACGGCAAATAAAGTAATAATCAGCGACAGGTGAGCGTTTAATAATATCGCAGAAGAAAAAATAATAATGACGTAAAGCAAGCTGAGTTGCAGATTTGGACCACCTGCAGAAAAGGTGATTAAGCTTAGGCAAATGACATCAATCAGAAAGATAAAAATCAACTGCTTTGAGGTCTGTATTGGGACAAGATGTAGTAAAAACAGTTGAAAAATGTTGAATGCGATATAGCAAATCAAGGTATAAAAATATAAGAAGGGATAAACATAGTTGCTGGAAAGTTGTTCAGCAGTGAGCAAATAAATTAACAGCAGGCTAATCGAAATGATTAGCCGATAGCCACTATACCAAACCCCAAGCCGATAGACAGTTTGTGAGACTGACGACGCAATTTTCCCTAACATAGGCGCTTACTGTTATTTTAAGGTTTAATGAGTCCATAACGAATCGCAAGATGGGTGAGTTTGACATCACTATCAATGCTCAATTTTTCAAAAATACGATAACGATAGGTATTTACAGTTTTTACGCTTACGAATAATTTGTCAGCGATTTCTTGAGCACTAATACAATTCACCACCATCATGGCAACTTGCATCTCACGTTCTGATAGTGCATCAAAAGGAGATTGTTGTGTATCTGAAAGATAGGAGCTGGCCAATTGTTCAGCAATATCTGCACTAAAGTATTTCCCGCCTTGCATGACTTTGTTGATAGCACGAACCATTTCAGAAATCGGTGCACCTTTGGTGATATAGCCTTTCGCTCCTGCTTTTAATAACAGGGATGGATAGGGTTCTTCAGCAAGACCGCTGACGGCAATCACTTTGGTTTCAGGTGCGCTTTGTAATAAGCGCCGAGTAGTTTCCACTCCACCAATACCTGGCATATTCACATCTAACAACACCACTTGCGGGTGTTTCTGACGGACTAACGCAATGGCTTCTTCACCTGATTCAGCTTGCCCAATGACCTCTACATCGGGGTGGTCTTCCAACATACGACAAATTCCTGTGCGTACGAGTTCATGATCATCAACAACGAGAACAGTGATCAAGAAGACCTCCTTTTTTCAAAAAAACTGGTTTTTTGTTACATAAAGCAAAATTAGCTTGCAATGAAACGACAAAATTAGCAATCCTATTCTTCGTTTTTAGCGAATAGTTGTACACAATTGTGTCTATAAAAGCTTTACCCGATTTGTTTAAATGTAAGGCATAATGGTATTAAGCGCAAATGTGCAGCGTCCTGAGTTGAGTATTGTGTCGTGAAAAATTCTAAAAAATCTATCATGCATGTTTTAAGCATGTCTATCTTGTTGGCCTGGAGTTCAACAAGTTTTGCTGAACTGGTTGTGAATAACAATCCAGCTTCTTCGCGTGTGAGCGGTTCAGCTTCGATGAATTGGTCTGCAACTGATGCAAGTCAGTTGATGGAAGATGATGATCCAGTAGAAATTAGCCCACAAGGTTCAACCTCTGTTACCACGACATTGCGTAATGGCGGTTCAGCAACAATTACATCTTCAACGGCGCCACAGTCGTCGACACAGATTCGCGATACCTTTGGGTATAGCAGTCAGCCTTCAGTCAATGCACGTGCTGCTTTGGTGATGGACGCGCAAACGGGTGAAGTACTGTACAGTAAAAACAGTAATATGTCGGTACCCATTGCATCGATTACTAAGTTGATGACGGCTGTCGTCACGGCAGATGCACGTTTAAACATGTCAGAAGAAATTACGCTAGAGTCAATCGATTTTGCTGGTGCAGGCGGTAAGAACTCAAGTTCAACCCTACGTGCAGGCGATACCATGAATCGCGCAGAAGCACTTTTGTTTGCATTAATGAAGTCTGAGAATCCAGCTGCAGCTGCATTAGCGCGTACTTATCCAGGTGGCCGTTCTGCATTTATTGCGGCAATGAATGCAAAAGCGAGGCAATTGGGTATGACATCTACGCGTTATGCTGAATCTACAGGTTTAGATCCACATAATGTTTCTTCAGCACGTGATTTGGGTATTCTGGTAAGTACCGCTTCACAATACGGCTTGATTCGTCAATTCTCTACCACGCCGACCTATGACTTTAATTTAGGTTACCGTGTGCTGAAATCCAATAATACCAATGCGTTGGTACGTAATGGCGGTTGGAACATTAACTTGTCAAAAACAGGCTATATCAATGAAGCAGGTCGTTGTGTAGTGATGCATACCACTGTGAATTCACGTCCAGCGGTTGTGGTGTTATTAGGTGCGCCAAGTTCGCAAGCACGTAATAGCGATGCAACGAATTTATTAAGCTGGTTAAGCACTTTGCCAAAACGCGTTTAGTTCTCTTAAGTCAAAAAACTCCTCTTTATGGGGAGTTTTTTTATGGTTGCTGCAAAGAGCAATTTCTATATTCAGGCCATAAAAAAACCAGTTGCAGGCAACTGGTTTTTTTATTTCAGTATGTATGCTTACATATTTGAGAGAATTGAATCTTTCACTTGATCCATCGTCGCGTCAATTGACAACATCACGGCATCAGCACATTGTTTGATTGCAGTGTCAGGATCTTTTAAGCCATTGCCTGTAACAGTACATACAATCACAGAACCTTCAGCAATTTTACCTGCTTTAAGGTCACGGATCACACCACCGATAGATGCTGCTGACGCAGGTTCAACAAACACACCTTCATACATTGAAAGCAAACGTTGCGCTTCTAGAATTTCAGCATCAGTCAGTTCATCGAACCAACCTTTAGAATCACGTACCACTGCTTTAGCATGGTTCCAGCTTTGTGGATTACCGATACGAATTGCTGTTGCAACCGTTTCTGGGTTCTCTACAGGTGCACCACGTAAGAATGGGGCAGCACCAGAAGCTTGATAACCAACCATTGTTGGTAAGCCTTCTGGTTTAGGACCAGTGAATTGATCTGTTGCAGCATCGTAAATCACTTGCTCAAACTGATCTGCAGGTTGGTTTGCAACCGCTTCGGTATAACCCATCCAGTGTGCTGTGATGTTACCAGCATTACCGACTGGTAAGCAGTGATAATCAGGAGCACGGCCCAATGCTTCTACGATTTCATAAGCAATGGTTTTTTGACCTTGCAGACGGTATGGGTTGATTGAGTTTACAATCGTTACAGGTGCTTGATCTGCAACTTCTTTGACCAGACGCATGCCGTCATCGAAGTTACCACGGATTTGCATAGTAATCGCACCGTACATCATTGCCTGCGCCATTTTACCCATGGCAATTTTGCCTTCTGGGATTAATACGAATGCTTTGATGCCTGCACGCGCTGCATACGCTGCTGCGGCTGCTGAAGTATTGCCTGTAGATGCACAGATAATTGC
Source organism: Acinetobacter sp. UBA991 (assembly GCF_002292065.1). Classification (NCBI taxonomy): domain Bacteria; kingdom Pseudomonadati; phylum Pseudomonadota; class Gammaproteobacteria; order Moraxellales; family Moraxellaceae; genus Acinetobacter; species Acinetobacter sp. UBA991. The sequence continues at coordinate 60,151 of NZ_DBBF01000028.1, forward strand.
TTTAGAGCCTTCTTCAACTGCTTTGGTCACCGCCATGGTCATACCACGGTCTTTAAATGAACCTGTTGGATTCAGACCTTCGTATTTCACATAGATTTCTACGTTTTTGCCAATAATACGTGGAATGTTCTCTAGTTTAATCAGTGGGGTATTCCCTTCACCTAAAGAAATTGCGCGTGTAGTTGCAGACACAGGTAAACGGTCACGATAACGATCTACAAGACCAGTATAACGATTGGCATTCGACATGATGGTGTTCCAATATGAGGTAGAGCGGGGTGAGGGAAGTCATTTTCCCTCAACCTGATTAACTATCGAGCGATTCTAAACGAATTCTTACGATTTCGCCACGAATTGCAGGTAATGCTTGAATTTGTGCTAGTGCTTCATCCATTTTTGATTCAACGATCGGATCCGTTAAAATCACAATCGGAATCAAGTCTTTTAAGCGTGATTGCTGCATGATGGCATCAATACTAATGCCTGCACGGCTGAGAATCGTCGTGACATCAGCCAATACGCCAGTTTGGTCTTCGGCATTGAGACGGATGTAATAACCAGTGGTCATTTCTTCACGGCTCAAGATTGGCACGTTAGTCAATGCTTCAAAAGCAAGCTGAGGAATTGTTCCTGCACCGTCTTCGGTATATGAAATATCACGAACGATATCAATCACGTCAGCAACAACAGCAGAAGCGGTTGGACCTGCGCCTGCACCAGCACCGTAATACAAAGTAGGACCAACTGCATTGGCCTGTACCAAGACTGCATTTTTAACGCCATTGACGTTAGCAATCAATTCTTCAGCAGGAATTAAAGTTGGATGTACACGTAACTCAATGCCTTTATCTGCGCGACGTGCGATACCTAAGTGCTTGATACGGAAACCAAGTTCTTCTGCATATTTCACATCTTGCGCAGTGATTTTGCTGATGCCTTCGGTATAGACCTTATTAAATTGCAATGGGATACCAAAAGCACATGACGCCAAAATCGTGAGCTTATGTGCAGCATCAATGCCTTCAACATCAAAGGTTGGGTCAGCTTCAGCGTAGCCAAGTTCTTGCGCTTCTTTTAAAACGTCTTCAAAGGCACGGCCTTTTTCACGCATTTCAGTCAGAATGAAGTTGCCTGTACCATTAATGATGCCTGCAAGCCATTCGATATGGTTCGCAGCAAGACCTTCGCGGATCACTTTAATGATTGGGATACCACCCGCAACAGCTGCTTCATAGGCAATCTGAACAGCATTGTCTTCTGCTGCTTTAAACAGTTCATTACCATGTTCAGCCAGTAAAGCTTTGTTTGCTGTCACAACCTGTTTGCCATGCTTAATGGCTTCCATGATGACTTCATAAGCAGGATGAATGCCACCCATGACTTCGACCACCATATCAACATCGGGTTGACGGACGATCTCCATCAAGTCATCGCTTTGTTTAATGCCTTCGAGTTGTAAATCTGGACGTGGACGGCGTGTGCCTACGTGTGTAATTTGAATTTCTCGACCGGTACGGCGTTTAATTTCCGCAGCATTTTCTTGTAGTAATTTAAGGGCTCCACCACCTACAGTACCAAGACCGAGTATCGCCAGACGAACTGGTTTCACGTTACACTCCATTATATTCAATCATTTTAATGAAGCTTGATCATAGCTAAAAAAATGCGCAGACACTAGGGCTAAGATCATCTTTAATCTGTCGCCCGAGTCTTTGCGAATGTGTGGTGTAGTTTGAACTTATTTGTTTAAGCGTTGTACGATTTCTTCAGGCGTCATATAACCCCCTAAATATTCGCCATCGACGTTATAAATAGCAGGCGTACCGTTCACGCCCATATTTAAACCCAGTTGATACTGGTCACGAACAGGGTTCTTACATTCAGCAGCTGAAACTGGTAAGCCTTTGGCAGCTTGATCGAAGGCAGACTTACGGTCTTCACTACACCAAATCGCTTGCATGGTTGGCATGAACTGTTCGCCACGTGGCCAAGCGATGTAACGGACTTCAATCCCTTTAGCATTAATCTCAGCAAGATGTTCATGCAGTTTATGGCAATACGGGCAGCTTGAATCAGTAAATACATAGATCACATGTTTGGCTTTGCCACCCTGTGCAGGATAAACAATTAAATCTTCAGTTTTAAGCGCGGCTAAATGCTTTTTATTTTCTGTTGCTTGTAAGGCATCGCTGACATTATGTAATTGCTTATCGCCTAAACGAACCACATCACCTTGAATAATGTACTGACCATCAGTGGTGGCATAGACCGATCCCATACCTTCCAGACTTATCCAATACAGATTAGGTACTTCGGTCTTCTTAACCGCAAGAATTTTTGCGTTGATATTGGCCGTTTTGAAATTCTTTTCTAAGGTAGAGACTAAACGCTGTTGTGCATTGCGTTCATTTAAGGTTGATGCTTCACCTGTCGCAGGTGCACTTGCTGTGAGTGCATCTTGTTTTTGTGCTGAGTTTTCTTTTGAGCAAGCACTGACTAATAATGTTGATGCTAATGTACAAGCAATTACAAGCTGAGACCGAGTAAACAACATATAGAACCTTTTTTGTACGAATTCATTTGTATAAGGGCCCTAGCATAACAAAAAAAATGAATCACTTCGTTAAATCTTGCATAGGCTCTGTGAACAGCATCAAGTTTTGGCTGAATCCTAGATAAAAGGTGGTTTTAGCCTCGTGGATGGTATTTGCCATGCAATTCCTGCATACGATGTTGCGCGACATGGGTGTAAATTTGTGTGGTGGAAAGGTCACTGTGCCCAAGTAGCATCTGGACTACGCGTAAGTCTGCACCGTGATTGAGTAAATGGGTCGCAAAAGCATGACGTAAGGTATGAGGGGAGAGCTCGGCTTGAATATTGGCTTGTAGTGCGTAGCGTTTAATCGCATACCAAAAATTCTGTCGACTCATGATGCCGCCATGTTGCGTGAGAAACAGATAGTCCGTGCTGCTTTTATACAATTGCGGGCGTGACTCAACTAAATATTTTTCAATCCAGTCACAGGCAAATTGCCCTAGCGGGACCAGACGCTCTTTATTGCCCTTACCCGTGATCCGCACAAAGCCCTGCTTTAAATTGATCAGTTCTAAACGTAAATTCAGTAATTCTGAAACACGTAAACCACAGGCGTACAGGACTTCAAACATGGCACGGTCACGTAGGCCTAATGCAGTGTTAATGTCAGGCGCATTGATTAAGGCCTCGACATCTTGTTCAGATAAATCCTTGGGTAAGGCGCGTCCAATTTTAGGGGAATGGTGGGTGGCAACAGGATTATCGTCCCGTAACTTTTGTTCTCTTAAAAACTTATAAAACTGCCTTAAAGCAGATAGACAACGTGCAATCGAACGAGGGCTTTTCCCTGCTTTGGTGAGGGCGATAAGAACATCCGCAATGTCATCACTAGACCATTGCGGTAATGCGGCGGTTTGATGTAATTCAGCACATTGAATCAGGTCGGATAAATAGGCGTTACGGGTATGTGGGCTCACGGTTTGAGCCACTAGATAATCCCGAAAACCCTGTAAAAAACTCAAATTTTCGGGGATGTTAACTGCAGCGGGAATACGAGGCTTTTTATTTAACATAAGGCGTTGAAGATATTTCTCAGTGAAAGAGGGGCGGGTATTTTAGAGAGAACACTGCCCTGATTTATTTTTGGTTGAATTGCACTGTAAAAGAAAAATGAATTGTTGTCGATCTGTCACAGAAGCAAATGCCACTGAGATTGGTTTTGGTAATTATTCTCATTTGCTTGTATACTAGCAAAAAAGGGTTAAGGGTTAGAAGCGGTGCGATTGTCAGCATTAAAAGTCAAGCAAACAGCGATGATTACGAAAGTAAATCGCGTGGTCGATGAGACAGAACAGCCAGATTTAGTTGCAGTTCGTTTAGAAAGTTTAGGCTTTGTGCCAGGTACACAAGTACAGGTGATTACCAAAGGCATCTTTGGTGGGGATCCGATTCTAATCCAGCTCGGTTTTACGCGTTTTGCGTTACGAAAAGCGGAAGCGGATAAAATTGAAATTCAACTTGAAGGAGCACCTGCATGAGTGATGCGTTACGTGTTGCCCTTGTGGGAAATCCAAACTGTGGTAAGACATCTTTATTTAACCATTTGACTGGTACACGCCAAAAAGTTGCTAACTATGCGGGTGTGACGGTTGAACGTAAAGTCGGGCACTTTCAGCTTCCTTCGGGGAAAGCGGTGCGTGTTCTGGATTTGCCAGGAACCTATAGTTTACAGGCGACCAGCCCAGATGAAGAAATTACCCGTGATGTCTGCCAAGGTAAAATTGCGGAAGAAGGGCAACAAGATGCCTTCTTGTGTGTGGTGGATGCAACTAACTTAAAGCTACATCTTGGTTTGGTGTTAGAAATTATTGAGTTGGGTCGTCCTATCCTTGTGGTGTTGAATATGATGGATGAAGCGCGTCGTCGCGGTATCCAGATCAATACACAAAAACTTTCTGAGCGTCTCGGTGTACCTGTGGTTGAAACGGTTGCAGTACGTAGTTCGGGCATTGAAAACTTATTGCATGCATTGGATCAAGGAAAGTACTCGGTTCCTCAGACTGAGCTCAGTGGTCTGGCAGGCACGCCACATCAAAAAATTGAAGTTATTTTCAAAGATGTGGTGAACTTTGTTGATCAGGAAGATAAGCGTACTGATTTTCTAGATAAGATTTTCCTACATCCAGTGCTTGGCCTACTGAGCCTTGCAATCATGATGTTCATCGTTTTCCAAGCTGTTTTTTCATGGGCTGAACCATTTAAGGGCGCAATCGAAGATGGTGTCGTGCCATGGTTGGGAGAGTGGTTGACGGAAACAATTAGTCATCCTGTGCTGCAAAGCTTGTTAGTTGATGGTGTGCTTGCTGGTGCAGGGACTGTGGTTGCATTCTTACCGCAAATTTTAATCCTATTCTTCTTCATTCTTGTACTGGAAGAGTCGGGTTATCTACCACGTGCCGCATTTTTGCTTGATAAATTGATGTTCAAAGCGGGTTTGAGTGGGCGCTCTTTTATCCCGTTGTTATCAAGTTTTGCTTGCGCAATTCCGGGCATTATGGCGACCCGTAGTATTAGTGATCCACGTGATCGTTTTACCACGATCATGGTTGCGCCGTTAATGACCTGTTCTGCACGCTTGCCTGTTTATGCCTTGTTGATTGGTGCATTTATTCCAAGTGAAACGGTATTGGGGATCTTTAATTTGCAAGGTCTGGTGCTGTTCGGTTTATATATGGGTGGCATTGTAAGTGCGCTCTGTGTTGCATTTGTGATGAAATTTTTGCAAAAGGACAAAACCCAGCATGCTTTGTTGATGGAATTACCAAGCTATCGTTTTCCTGATATGAGAAGTGTTGCGATTGGCTTATTAGAGCGCGCTAAAATCTTCTTGCGCCGCGTCGGTGGAATCATTGTTGCCTTGACCGTAATTCTTTGGTTCTTGTGTACTTTCCCACAAGCCCCTGAAGGTGCGACACAACCAGCAATTGATTATAGCTTGGCAGGTATGCTGGGACATTTATTGCATCCAATTTTCGCGCCTTTAGGTTTTAACTGGCAAATTGTAGTGGCCTTGATTCCAGCCATGGCAGCACGTGAAGTTGTGGTTGCTGCTTTGGGTACCGTGTATGCCTTGTCAGGGGCAGATGATGATGCAGTTGCACAAGGTTTGACTCATCTGATCAGTGCTGATGGTTCGGGTTGGTCATTGGCAACTGGCTTGTCATTATTGGTCTGGTTTATCTATGCACCACATTGTTTAGCCACTTTAGCAACGGTACGCCGTGAAACAGGCTCATGGAAACATGTAGCGGTCATGACGGTTTATCTATTTGGTTTGGCTTATTTAATGTCGTTCTTCACCTACCAAATTGCATCGCGCATTTGGGGGTAAAAGGAGTAGCTTATGTTTGAGTACTTGATTGTTGCTGTATTGGTGCTGTGGAGTGCTGTTGTAGTGTTTAAGAAGGTGCTTCCTCAAACAGCAAGTTCAGCATTTCTGAGTCTGTCAAATCTTTGTCAGCGACTAGGTTGGCAACGTTTGGCGACATGGTTAAAACCGAAAATGGCAGCTGGTTGTGGCGGAAATTGTGGTTGTTCTACGGATGAAACGGAGAACAAAAAAGCAGAGCCTGTTCAAACAGTGAAATGGCGTTAAGCGCAATCTTAAAATTGCCCATCTTAAGATGGGCAATTTTTTTGGAAAAGAAAAAAATGAATCAGACGGATATGAGTGAGAAGAGATCGTTAAGGTTGAAGCACAAATTGATTTTATTGGGCTTTATACTGGTGATGACACTGCTTTATCTTTCTGCTTTGTCTAAAGGTCTAAATATTTATAAAGAAACAGTTTCATGGTTATTTTCATGTTCCATCTTGACGTATCTATGGTTAAGACCCGAATTGATTGAACTTAAATTCAAGCACTATACATTTAAATCTGTAGATTGGCTGGGGGTTGTGATCCTAGTTTTATTGGGGATTGGCTTTTTCATACCTGCCTAAGCTTTTACGCACTGACACAAAAAAGATTGAATAAAACCAAAACTGAAAAAGCATTTAAAACAGTAAAGTGCTAACATTTTTGCCATTCTGTAATCTGCAAAAAATGGGGCGAAAATGTTAATACAACGTGGTGGATTAAAAGTTGTGGCTGGCTTGGGTATTTCCGGTGTTTCAGCAGTTAACTTTCTACATGAACAGGGCTACCAAGTTGCAGTAACAGATTCACGCGCAACCCCACCTGGACATGATCAGATTCCAGCAGGTGTTCGTACCAGTTTTGGTCAACTCGATACCGAGCTTTTATTGCAAGCAGAAGAAATTATTCTGAGTCCAGGGCTTGCACCTCAACTTCCAGAAATTCAACAGGCCATTGAAAAAGGTATTCCAGTGGTTGGTGATATTCAATTATTACGCCGTGCGACTGAGGCGCCGATTATTGCAATTACAGGATCAAACGCAAAAAGTACCGTGACCACATTAATCGGCTTGATGGCACAAGATGCTGGTAAAAAGGTGGCTGTCGGTGGCAATTTAGGTCGCCCTGCATTAGATTTATTAAAAGATAAACCTGATTTGATTATTTTAGAGTTATCGAGCTTTCAACTTGAAACCACATCACATTTAAATGCAGAAGTTGCTGTGGTGTTGAATATGAGTGAAGATCACCTAGATCGTCATGGTGATATGTTGGGTTATCACAAAGCCAAACATCGCATTTTTCAGGGTGTGAAAAAGGTCGTTTATAACCGTGATGACAATCTAAGCCGTCCATTGGTTCCAGATGTTACCCCAATGCAAAGTTTTGGTCTGAATGCACCTGATTTAAATCAATATGGTGTGTTGCGTGATGCCGATGGCAGCATGTGGTTAGCACGTGGAAGAGAGCGTTTGCTGAGAACCTCTGAGATGTATATTCAAGGGATGCACAACGTTGCCAATGCATTGGCATGTTTGGCTTTGGGCGAAGCTATTGGTTTACCTACGGATTCGATGTTTGAAACGCTTAAGCATTTTAAAGGCTTGGAACATCGTTGTGAGTATGTCGAAACGATTGATGGTGTACGCTATTACAATGACTCTAAAGGAACCAATGTTGGTGCGACGCTAGCTGCAATTGATGGCCTTGGTGCTGCAATTGAAGTGAACCAAGGGAAGTTAGCCTTGATCTTAGGTGGGCAAGGCAAGGGGCAGGATTTCAAGCCTCTCCGTGATGCGATTCAAAAATATGTGAAATCAGTGATTCTCATTGGTGAAGATGCTGCGGTGATTGAACAGGCGATTCAAGGTACAACAGTTATTCAGCATGCAAATAGCTTAAAAGAAGCGGTCGAACTGGCTCAAAAAGCCACACAAGCGGAAGATGTCGTTTTACTTTCACCAGCTTGTGCAAGCTTTGATATGTTTAAAAGCTACAATGATCGTGGGCACCAATTCGTGGCATGTGTAAATGCCTTGAACGAAAAGAAGAACTAGGAACAAGACTATGGCTGATTTAGCCCAAAATACGGTGCAAAAGATTTCGCAGTTGCTGAATCGTTTACCCAAGCTTCCAGCAGAAATGACAGCGCGGAATATCCTGATTTTTTGTGTGATTTCTTTACTGTGTTTCGGTTCGGTTATGGTGGCATCTGCTTCGATGCCATATGCAGAATATATTCATGAAAGCCCATTTTATTTCTTGATTCGTCATGGTATTTCGATTGTCGTGGCTGCGCTGGTGGCATTTTTAACCTACCGAGTGTCATTAAATCTGTGGTTTAAAAATGCCTTTCCTTTATGGCTCATTACCATCGTATTGCTGTTGGCGGTGCTGGTGGTGGGTTCTGAAGTGAATGGTGCACATCGCTGGATTAAGGTCGGTGGTTTTACTTTGCAGCCAACCGAGATTGCCAAAATTGTGATGGCGATTTTCACCGCAGACTATGTGGTGCGTCGTGCCAAAGAAGTCCGTACCCACTGGAAAGGTTTATTGCGTTTAAGTGGGGTGATGGCCTTAACCGTTGGTTTTATTGTTGCTGAGCCTGACTTGGGTGCAACAGTCGTTATCGTATTAATGATGGTAGGTGTATTCTTCTTGGCGGGTGCACCTGCAACGCAGTTCTTGATTATGCTGGGTGCAATCTTTGCGGGTGTCAGTGCATTAATTATTTTCGAACCATTCCGTTTCCAGCGTTTGATTTCGTTTACTAACCCTTGGGCAGATCCATTGGGTGTGGGGTATCAACTCTCCAATGCTTTGATGGCCTTTGGTCGTGGTGAGTGGTTTGGTACGGGCTTAGGGCACAGTGTGCAGAAGCTCTCATATCTACCTGAAGCACATACCGACTTTATGTTGGCGGTGTTAGGTGAGGAGTTTGGTTTCTTTGGCGTGTCGATCGTGATGGTGCTGTCGTTTACTATGCTGGCGTGTTGTATCCGTATTGGTCACCGTGCCTTACAGCATAATTACTTACGTGCAGGTTATCTGGCCTACGGGATTAGTATCATCTTCCTGATGCAGATTTTGGTCAATGCAGGCATGAATATGGGCTTGATGCCAACCAAAGGTTTGACTCTACCTTTCATTAGTTATGGCGGTACGTCACTCATGATGTGTGCGGCGATGATTAGCTTGATTCTCAAAATTGATGCGTCAACGCAAGAGTTAAATCCTGTAAAAGAAGAATCAAATTTCTGATAGACGTCTCTCCCTCTTTCTTTATCCAAATATGATGTGAGATAAAGGAAGAGGGGAATCTGTATTTATTGTATTTTTTGATATGGCGGTAATGCGGTACCAGCCTCTTCAACCAAATTCATTAATATTTTATATTCTGCATAGCTATCATTTAAGTAATTAAGTTCAGCGTCTTTTTTTTCATGACGAAGAATTTCAGCATGATATTGATAACGTTTTTCTAAATAATCCTTATCTAACCCAAGCGCAATAATCATGAGTTCCTGTGACCAATGCATTTGCACTAGAATATGATCAATCGCATCTCCATATGCCCATGTTTGTAGACTTTTTAGATTGCCGTTTGCGAAATGCTGATGCAAAAAATTTACAAGTCGATCAAACTCGTGAAAAAACACTTTAATATCATAGCTATTTTCCCATCTATGTATAAAATCAAAGTCTAATCCATACAAAAATTTCGTTCCAAGTGATTTTATTTTGGTATTTCTAATATCAGGTATATCGATTCTAACTTTAAGTTTCTTGGTGAATTTACTTTTCATCTCTTCTGTTAAGAAATGATTTGTCAAATCCAAAGTCAGATCAATGTTTGGAAATTTACTTAAACTCTTGAGAGAAAATTTTAATTGATAAAAAATATTTTGTTTTTTATTAATAAATATAAAATATCGCATCCCACTATTTATAGAAGTTTCGGCGTCAGGCTCATTCCATCGTGGTTCAATAAAATCATATTTACTATAAAACCGATGTAACTCTAGATTTTTTTAAATAGGATGATGTAAACACCATAGCTTAAACAATTCTTCAGCTTTTTTTATATTTCGTGGCGCCTGAATATTGTCCAGATCAAAGACCTGTTGTTCAGCGCTTAAGGGTTTAAGAAAAGATTTAAGAATTGCTGAGACTGCATTGGTTGGGACTTGGAGAACGCTTACTCCCCATGCCGCAAAGCGTGGTTCATAAAAACCGACTCCTGAAGCTCGAACAGCTTCATAAAATACCCTGTATAATGCATCACCTTGCGCCAAAATATCGAAATGTTCTAATTCTAATATCGCACACGGTTCAGTTGTTAGACCGTGCTGTAAACCTATAACCCAGTCCTGTATTTCATTAGAAAAGAACTCGCTATATTTTGGATCGGTTACTTTTATAACAATATAATTAATCCATGCCTGTAGTGTCTTGCCTTGACTCACCGTATCTCGATGCTGTTGATATAAATCATAAGCTGCACGCTCAGAATCATTCAGCGAAGGAATCTCGGCTGTAAAAATTTCAGGTTCCCATAAATAAATTGCACCTAAAGACATATGTATCCCCTTTAATTTGTTGTCTCAAATTTTTAATGTGATGAAAGTTTTTTATTTTGGTGATTGATTTTATTTTAGTTAATTGTTTTTATAAATAGGTTCCAGTTAAATGCTCACCTTTCGGAATCCGATTGACATCCCATTGTTGCACTGCTTGTTGCAACATAATATGGGGTTGATTCAGTTCCACCGCAGGTTGGCCTAAAGCCAAGATCGCTTGCTGTAACAGTTTGGGGGCTTGAGTGATATCCAGTGCTTGCGCTAGATTCTGTTTAGACAGTTTTTGCCCTTGATCGTTCATGGCAAGCGGTAAATGCATATAGCTTAAACTTGGATAACCCAGTAAAGAACCTAACCAGATTTGTCGAGCGGTGTTATCAAGTAAGTCAGCACCACGTACCACATGCGTGATGCCTTGCAGATAATCATCGACCACTACTGCCAATTGATAGCTGATAATGCCATCACGACGTTTTAAGACAAAATCACCCAGATCATGCTGTAAGTTAGAACACTGCTGGCCTTGTAATCGATCTTGAAAGCAAATCAGTTGGTCGGAAACTTTTAAGCGAATGGCCTGATCAGCAAAATCAAGATTGAGATTGAGGCAGGTTCCAGCATAGATATGATTGGAACCCAGCATTTTACGGGTACATTGGCAGGCATAAATCGCATTGAATTGCTTGAGTTGCTCAAGCACCTGCTCATAGATCTCGAAACGATCTTTTTGAAAAATAATTTCTGCATCGGGTTCAAATTGAAAGGCATCAATGCAAGAGAGAATGTGTGCTTCACTATTGGGATAAATGCGAGGGATATCGGTATCTTCAATCCGAACCAGCCATTGGCCTTGATTGGCTTTGGCGTCGCAATAACTGGCAACTGCGGTGAGCAGGGAGCCAAAATGCAATGGGCCGGTTGGCGATGGCGCAAACCGACCCACATATGAGCGGAGATCAAGCAAAGCATTACTTTGCTTAACTTCATGGCTCAACACGGTTTTCAAAATTAACCGTTATTTTGCTTTTCTTTGATTTCAGCCAAAGTTTTGCAATCGATACATAAAGTCGCAGTTGGGCGAGCTTCTAAACGACGTAAGCCAATCTCGATACCACAAGTTTCACAGAAACCGTAGTCTTCGTTTTGAATCGCTTCAATCGATTGTTCGATTTTGCGAATGAGTTTGCGTTCACGATCACGTGTGCGTAATTCAATCGCAAATTCTTCTTCTTGCGTCGCGCGGTCATTGACGTCAGGAAGTGCACTAGATTCGTCTTGCATCGTATTTAAAGTACGATCAACTTCAGACATTAACTCTGCTTTCCATGCATTTAAAATTTGGCGGAAATGCTCAAGTTGTCCTTCAGACATATATTCTTCATTTTTCTTTGGCTGATAAGGCGCAATTCCAAATAAGCTTGCAGTCGTACCACCTTCTGAAGCTTTAGGTTTGGTTTTACGTGTACGTTTCACAGCCAATTTTTGATCGTCGATCACGTCTGTTTGTTCGTCCAAGACTTGATTTTGGTTGTCATTCGCCATATAGGGCATTCCTCATCTTACACGTACTATCTATACGCAAAAAATATGGTGATATGCAAGTGTTTTTATAGAAACCTGAGATGGTTTTTCCCATCAAGGGTCGACATCATATAGAGTTTTTGAGCAAGATGGTAGTCATTCCCGTCCAGATTTTGTCTGAAATTGACAATGTAATTTGTAATCAAAAGTTTAATCATATCCTAAAACTTCAGAACTACTCATTCGTTGCGATGTCGGTAAACGATAGACCTGAGTTTCCAGTTCACCGTTCGCTTTAAGGCAGATATAGCGGTAACCAGGATGCTCTTCATCGAGTGCAAATTTATCGCTTCTTGGTTTGAATTGGATACAAGTTGAAGGGGTAGATAAAAATTCAACACCTTGCCATGTATTGATCGAATCTTGATGCACATGACCACAGACAATGGCTTTGACATTGGAGAATGGTTGGATTGTTTCCAACAGGTCTGAGGAGTTTTTGAGCTTATGTTGGTCAATCCATGCCGATTGCATCGCAAAAGGATGATGATGACAAGCAATCAGCACATGACGATCATGGTGTTTTGCAAGTAATTGGGTAAGTTGCTGCAATTGTGCGTCAGCAATTTTTCCATCAATACGTTTTGGTTGTGCGCTATTTAATAAAATAATGCACCATTGACCCAGCTCAATCACCGTTGGCTGAGTTGGATCTGTTTCATGAAATGGAAAATGCGCCACATCGTCATGGTTGCCCGGCGTATGGAAAAAGGGAATTCCCACGCTTTGCATATGTTGTACATAGCGTTTATATGTCAATGGTGTTGGCGATTGTGCCAAATCACCGGTGTGCACAATGAGGTCAATATGAGGATGTTGCTGGCGCATCAAGTCGATTACAGCATGAAAACTTTGTTCGGGCTGCATCCCGACAAATTCTAAATGTGGATACTCTAATAAATGTGTATCAGTAATCTGTATCATCACAAAATCTTGTTGCGATAATGATGAGACTTGGAAAGTCACCGTCGTTAGCCCCTTCAGATTTTTATCTTTGTTGTAGTTGTATATGTTGAGACAGCCACTGCAATGCCATGATTACAGGTGCGTTTCTCAACCGCCCGTTATTTAATAATGCTTCTAATGCGGAATAATCAAATAGATGAAGTTGAATATTTTCCCCTTCATCTGGCATCCCAAAAATGCCCCCGTCCTTTGGCAAATCAACTTCTGCTACATATAAATGAAAAAATTCAGAACATGCGCCAGCAGAAGGGTAGAAGCTAAATAAATGTTTTAATGTGGTGATCTCACAGCCAGATTCCTCTAGGCTTTCACGGCGGATACAGCTTTCAGGCGATTCATCTCCATCAAGTACCCCCGCGATGACTTCGAGTTGCCATGGCGACACTGGATCACTCAATGCACCGACACGAAATTGTTCAATCAGTGCAAAGCGTTGTTGTTGGTCATTATATAGTAAAACGCCAGCGGCTTCTGGACGATGAACCAATTCACGTTGAATTAAAGGTGAAAAATCTTCTCGGTGAAATAACCGATGTTTTAAACTCACTTTCTCAACTTGAATGAATCCTCGAAACAAAGGCTCTCGAGATTCTATCGTAACGTCGGTTGCTGAATAGCTGGCGTGGTCAAGAATAGTCATCTTCAATCAGGATGAGATTGTACATATCTCATCCTAACCGAGAATGATTCGCAGGAAAATCTTTTTTTAGTTGATTTACACCTTGTGGTACAATTTTTGACCATGTTCCTGATAAGCGGTTTTCATCGCATTGAGACCTGCTTCAACTTCTGTTTCGGCATCATTTGACTGCTTGGCATTGTGTTGATTTTGCGCGTAATCTCGCACATTCTGGGTGATTTTCATCGAACAGAATTTTGGTCCACACATCGAACAGAAGTGTGCAGATTTATGCGCTTCTTTGGGAAGCGTTTCATCATGCATGCTGCGTGCTGTGTCTGGATCTAAGCTTAAATTGAATTGGTCATCCCAACGGAATTCAAAGCGTGCTTTAGATAAGGCATTATCGCGGACTTGTGCACCTGGATGGCCTTTGGCCAAGTCAGCCGCATGTGCTGCAATTTTGTAGGTGATAATACCGTCTTTGACATCTTTCTTGTTCGGTAAACCTAAGTGTTCTTTTGGTGTGACATAGCACAGCATCGCCGTACCGTACCAACCAATCATCGCAGCACCAATCGCCGAGGTAATATGGTCATAACCCGGTGCGATATCCGTGGTGAGTGGGCCAAGGGTGTAGAAAGGCGCTTCTTTACAGACTTCGAGTTGAAGATCCATATTTTCTTTAATCATATGCATTGGCACATGACCAGGCCCTTCGATCATGACTTGTACATCATGTTCCCAAGCACGATGGGTCAATTCACCCAGTGTTTTTAGTTCACTAAACTGTGCTTCATCATTGGCATCCTGAATACAGCCTGGACGTAGACCATCACCTAAACTGAAGGACACATCATAGGCCTTCATGATTTCGCAGATTTCATCAAAATGCGTGTATAAGAAGTTTTCTTCATGATGGGCTAAGCACCATTGCGCCATAATCGAACCGCCACGAGACACTATGCCCGTGAGACGATTTGCAGTCATGGGTACATACCGCAGTAATACGCCTGCGTGAATGGTGAAGTAGTCAACGCCTTGTTCGGCTTGTTCAATCAAGGTGTCTTTAAAGATTTCCCAGGTTAGGTCTTCAGCTACACCATCGACTTTTTCGAGTGCTTGATAGATCGGTACAGTTCCGATTGGAACAGGTGAGTTGCGGATAATCCATTCACGGGTTTCATGAATATTTTTACCTGTCGATAAATCCATGATGGTGTCGGCACCCCAGCGGGTTGCCCACGTCATCTTCGCGACTTCTTCATCAATAGATGAACCAAGTGCAGAGTTCCCAATATTGGCATTAATCTTCACCAAAAAGTTACGACCAATGATCATCGGTTCGCATTCTGGGTGATTAATATTGGCTGGAATAATGGCACGACCTGCAGCAATTTCCTGACGTACAAATTCAGGGGTGATCTCTCTTAAGTTTTGTGCACCAAAGTTTTGCCCTGGATGCTGACGCATATCCACATTTTCACGTTGGCGCTGGTTCTCACGGATGGCGATATATTCCATTTCAGGGGTAATAACACCTTGCTTGGCATAGTGCATTTGCGTGACATTTTTTCCTGTTTGCGCACGACGTGGGTTTTGAATGTGGGCAAAACGGATTTCAGCTGTACGAATATCTTTTAAACGT
Organism: Acinetobacter sp. UBA991; assembly: GCF_002292065.1. NCBI lineage: Bacteria > Pseudomonadati > Pseudomonadota > Gammaproteobacteria > Moraxellales > Moraxellaceae > Acinetobacter > Acinetobacter sp. UBA991. Next base: position 75,499 of record NZ_DBBF01000028.1, read on the forward strand.
GCTTGACCAAACTCAGAGCTAAGACCAGAAAGTACATCGGTATCTTGGCGTTCTTCAATCCATGTTTGACGCACTAAAGGTAAGCCTTTGTTCAGGTCGATTTGTACATTCGGATCGGTATATACACCTGAAGTGTCATAGACCATGACGGGTGGATTGTGTTCACCACCTAAGCCAGTCGGCGTTTCGGTTAAGCTAATTTCGCGGAAGGGAACTTGGATATCAGGGCGAGAACCTTCAACATAGACTTTTCGAGATGCAGGTAATATTCGGGTTAAATCTTTTGCAGCTTGCTCATGTTGAGCAGAAATATCAGCAGGGGAAAGATTCGTTAATTGGTTCATGGCATGATCCTTATGTATGGCATTAACGAATCAAGCACGACCAAAAACCATGGCGGATTCACCTCGTGAATGAGATAAATGCAGGCGAAGTTTTTGTTGGGCTTGATTCCTACGCAGGTGTTAACCTGATCAGGTTCAACGGTACTTATCTTTAAATTGCGTAATTAAGATAATCTCAGCAGTTTGTTAACTGCGCTCCGTCAAGCTAGGCATTTAGACTAACAGATTTTTTTATTTTTGTTGTATCAATTCACACCAATCAACTGGGGCCGAATCCGTGCTATTGTCATAAAAGTTTCATCATTTCTATGTTTTAATCACCAATCATTTTTTCCATGTGTCTAGTGGAGGCATACTGTGAGCCCAAGCAATCCTGTGTTAAGTCATCATATTTCTTCACAATTTAATGAAGACTTGCAAGATGTTCACACCAAGTTTATGACCATGGGTGGATTAGTGGAGCAACAAGTTGCTAACTCAATTCATGCTTTATTAGACACAGATGCGAACTTAGCCATTGATGTGCAGTTTAAAGACAATGCAGTGAACCAATTCGAACGTGATATTGATGAAGGCTTAACCTTAATTCTCGCACGTCGTCACCCTGCAGCAATTGATTTGCGTATGGTGATTGCAATGAGTAAAGCCAATACCGATTTAGAGCGTATTGGTGATGAAGCTGCAAAAATTGCACGCATTGCGCAAAACCTGTGTGAAGAAGGTGAGTCTCCTCGTGGTTATATGGAAACACGTCATATTGGAAACCAAGTACGTGTCATGATTCATGATGCATTGGATGCTTTTGCACGTTTAGATGTAGAACAAGCTTTGAAAGTGGTGATGGCGGATGTGGATATTGATCGTGAATATCAGTCGGCAACACGTACTTTAATGACCTATATGATTGAAGATCCGCGTCATATTTCACGTGTGATTAACGTGATGTGGGTATTGCGTTCATTAGAGCGCATCGGTGATCACGCACGTAATATTTCAGAACAAGTCATTTATATGGCGAAAGGTACCGATGTACGTCATACAAGTATTGAAGAAATTGAACAGAAAGTGCATCAAAAATAATGGTAAAAGTAAAATAATCACTGACCGCTCTAACTAGAGCGGTTTTTTAATTTTGAGAGAGGCGTAATAAAAAAATCCCAGACTTCGGGGGAAAGCCTGGGAGAGAAATATCATGCGTTACGTGAGATATCAACGTATCTCTTTGTCCTTCTGAATACAACTATAAACACGCTACCCGAAAGAGTCATGTAGACAACTGTGTATACTCTGTAAGGCTTTATTACTTATGTAAATATCATGTAAAAAGAGAGCTAAAAACAGCTCTCTTTTTACAGCAGGATGGGACGAAACGACTTATTTTTGTTCAGTCCAACCTTCCGCTTTTTCTACGCTTTCATCGTTATTAAAGAACTTCTCACGTTGTTCTTCGAGGAACTTCTTCGCATCGGGTTCAAATACATTCAAACGTTTTTCATTAATCAGCGTGGTTTGATGTTTTAACCATTCTTGCCATGCCTGTTTTGAAACTGTTTCAAAGAACTCTTGGCCTTTGGCACCTGGAAATGGCGCAAAGTCTAAGCCTTCAAGCTCTTGTTTATATTTGCGGCAAAATACTTGTCTAGTCATTATGGTATCCAGTGAAAGTCCCTCTTTGTAAAAGAGGGATATAGGGAGATTAATATAACTGTTCTAGGCGAGTGTGCGCACGGGCAATCGCAGCTTCAACTTGTTTTGGAGAGGTTCCACCAATATGATCACGTGCATTGACAGAAGCTTCTAGCGTCAATGCTTTGTCAAATACATCTGCTGTGATCAAATCAGAGAACTGTTGCAGTTGTTCCAGTGTCAATTCAGATAAATCTTTTTCTTCTGCAACGCCTAAAGCCACGGCTTTACCAACAATTTCATGAGCATCACGGAAAGCAACACCTTTTTTGACGAGGTAGTCTGCAAGATCGGTTGCCGTTGAGAAACCACGTAAAGCGGCTTCACGCATAATTTCGATATTTGGCACTAAGGCTGGAACCATATCGGCAAATGCCATCAATGAACCACGAACGGTATCAATTGCATCAAACAATGGTTCTTTATCTTCTTGGTTGTCTTTGTTATAAGCCAGTGGTTGGCCTTTCATTAAGGTTAATAGACTAATTAAGTCACCAAAAACACGACCTGACTTACCACGAACCAGCTCAGGCACATCTGGGTTTTTCTTCTGTGGCATGATGGATGAGCCTGTGCAGAAGCGATCAGGAATATTCACGAACTTGAATTGTGCCGAAGTCCATAAAATAAGTTCTTCAGACATACGTGATAAATGCATCATGATCAAAGATGCGGCTGCATTAAATTCAATGGCAAAGTCACGATCAGAAACTGCATCTAATGAGTTTTCCGAAACTGCTTCAAAGCCAAGAAGTTCTGCGGTGTAAGCACGATCAATCGGATAAGTTGTTCCAGCTAAAGCGGCTGAACCAAGTGGCATACGATTGACACGTTTACGGCAATCTTGCAGACGCTCTGTATCACGGACTAACATCTCAAACCATGCTAACAGGTGATGACCAAAGGTCACGGGTTGAGCCGTTTGTAGATGAGTGAAACCTGGCATAATGGTGTTGGTGTTTTGACTAGCCAAACCAAGTAAGCCTTTTTGTAAGCGTAATAATAGACCTAAGATGTCGTCAATTTCATCACGCAAATATAAACGGATATCGGTTGCAACTTGGTCATTACGGCTACGGCCAGTATGTAATTTTTTTCCTGTAATGCCGATACGTTGAGTCAAACGAGACTCAATGTTCATATGTACATCTTCTAAATCAATGCGCCATTCAAAGTTACCAGCTTCAATTTCAGCTTTAATGGTGCTTAAACCTTGAATAATGTCATCGCGTTCAGCTTCAGTGAGGACACCTACTTTGGCAAGCATGGTGGCATGCGCAATTGAACCTGCAATATCTTGTTTATAAAAACGTTGGTCAAATTGCACAGATGCGGTAAATTCTGCAACAAAAGCATCTGTTGCTTCAGAGAAGCGACCGCCCCACATTCCAGAGGTTTGATTCGGGCTGGCTGAAGAAGAGGATTGAGAAGATGTGGTCATGGCGGCTCAGCAAAATAAAAAAGAGTATAGCAAATCCAAACGCAGTTGCCGAAACTCGACGTAAGAAGTTATCGCAAACTCGTCAGGGGAATCCATCAGGCTCCTATTTTTTTACGAAAATTGGGCAATGGCAATACTTATTAGAATTAATTGTTGCAAGTAATGTCTTGGCGATGGTGTTGGCTTTGGCTGAAGCACGCTCATGGCAAGCCTTAGAGGGCTTCCGTGTACTGCAATATATGGTTTTTATTAATTGGGTGATTTTGTCTTTCGCAACACTAGTTGATTATTTTAAGGATTTTTTTGCTAAGTTTAGTCAGAAAGTCGCCTTGATAATGGGCTTTGTACTGTTGCAACTGATTGTACTGTTGACCACCTGTGCGATCAATATTATTCAATATTGGGCTGCACGTTCAGGTTCATTTTCAGAGGAGATCTTATTTCATGGGAGCAGTTTACATTTAAGCTATGGGGTTTTGTTAGGCGCATTCTGTTTGCGTTACTTGTATATGCGTGAGCAATGGATGAATCAGCAATATAGTGAATTGAATGCGCGAATTCAGGCGATGCAGGCACGGATACACCCTCATTTCTTATTTAATAGTATGAATAGTGTGGTGAGCTTAATTGCGATTGACCCTGAAAAAGCTGAAAATATGTTGATTAATTTGTCGCGTTTATTTCGAGCGAGTTTTCAAGAACTGAAGTTGGTGAGCTTGGCTGAGGAAATTGACTTATGTCAGCAATATTTAAGTATAGAAAAGATGCGTTTAGGTGCCCGTTTGAATGTAGAATGGAACATACAGGCGACACCCATTGAATTAAAACGAGTGACGATTCCGTTATTAACGTTGCAACCTTTGCTTGAGAATAGTATTTTTCATGGGGTGGAGAAAGTTTTGCAACCTTCGACCGTTAGCGTATTGGTTGAAATATTGCAAAATCAAGTCAGTATAGTCATTACTAACCCTTATTCTCACGATACAATAAAATCGAGAAAGGGAAATGGTATTGCGATAGACAATGTGAAGCAGCGCCTGAAAGCTTATTATGGGCAAACGGTTAAGTTTCAGATTTATGGGGGAACGTCGTTATATACGACGGTGGTGAGCTACCACTATCGAGTAAAATAATAAGTCAAGTTAACCATAAAAAATATGGATGAAGTTAACGGTGACAAGGAGGAGAGGATGAGAGTTCTGATTGCTGATGATGAGCCTCTCGCAGTAGAGCGTTTGTCACGTTTAGTGACCCAGATGGGGCACGAAGTCATTGCGACGGCGCATCATGGTCAGGATGTGTTAAATCATATTGAAAACGACTCACCTGATGTCGTTTTATTAGATATTCAAATGCCAGGAATGAATGGTTTGGAATGTGCTGAACAACTCAATCAGCTCAATCCTAGACCTGCGATTATTTTTTGTACGGCATATGATCAACATGCATTGGAAGCATTCAAATTTCAAGCACAAGGATATTTACTTAAACCTGTTGCACAACAAGATTTACAACAGGTGTTTAATCATTTAACTCACCTTACACAAGCACAAATGACTGGTTTAAAACAACAAGACGATATGTACGATACCAAAACACAACGCCATCAAATTGCTGCGAAAACCTATCGCGGGGTAGAACTGATTCCATTGGAAAATGTTTATTATTTTTTAGCAGATCAGAAATATGTCACTGTTCGCCATAAAAATGGCAGTGTGCTGATTGATGAAACATTGAAAGACTTGGAATTAGAATTTGCAGACCGCTTTATCCGCATTCATCGTAATGCCTTAGTTTCGCTCGACTATCTCGAAGGGCTGGAGTTGGTGGCCGCTGGGCAATATCAGGTGCGTTTGCGTGAGTTGGAGGAACGATTGTCGGTCAGCCGTCGCCACTTGCCAAGTTTAAGAGAGTGTATGCATCAATTATAAAACCCCGCTTTTCAGCTGAATGATTGATCACTTTATGAATTTTTACTTGCAATTTCAGGTGATCAAGTTAAGTTTGGAACAATTGCTTTGATCAATACTTAACTTGAATTTATGAAAACCTTAAAAATTGCGACTCGACAAAGCCCTCTTGCACTTTGGCAGGCGGAACATATTCGTTCTCGTTTAAATGCGCTTTATCCGGATTTAACGGTTGAATTGGTTAAGTTTGTCACCCAAGGCGACAAGATTTTAGATACACCGTTAGCCAAAATTGGTGGTAAAGGTTTATTCGTAAAAGAGCTGGAAGCGGCATTGCTGGATGGTCGTGCGGATTTGGCTGTGCATTCAATGAAAGATGTGCCGATGCATTTACCTGAAGGTTTAAGCTTGGCCGTGATCTGTGAGCGTGAAGATCCTCTAGATGCGTTTGTCTCAAACCAATACTCACATTTTGATGAACTGCCACAAGGTGCGAAAGTAGGTACATCGAGCCTACGCCGTAAGTGTCAAATTTTACAGCTCCGCCCTGATTTAGAGATTATCGATTTACGTGGAAATGTGGGGACACGTTTAGCTAAGCTGGATGATGGTTTGTATGATGCGATCATCTTGGCCAGCGCTGGTTTAAAACGTTTAGGTCTCGCGGATCGAATTCGTCATTGCTTAACACCAGTTGTAAGTTTGCCTGCGGTGGGTCAAGGTGCACTTGGTTTAGAGTGTCGCACGGATGATGTGGAATTATTAAAATTGATCCAACCCTTGCAGCATGAAGAAACCTCGATTTGTGTGCGTGCAGAACGTGCCTTTAATGCCTATCTTGAAGGCGGTTGCCAAGTGCCGATTGCAGGTTATGCAATCTTGGCCAATGATCAATTACACATTGAAGGGCGTGTTGGTAGTGTGGACGGCAAGACTTTGCTGAAAGAGCAATTGGTTGGTGCAACAGTCGATGCTGAGCAACTGGGTGAACAGCTCGCTCAGCGATTGCTAGCGCAGGGTGCGGGTGAATTGCTCAAAGCGTTGTATTAATGCTGTTTATTAATACACGTCCTGATGACCGTGCTTCTGTTTTAACTCAAGCATTGAGCGAGGTGGGCTATCAGGTTGAAGCATTACCTTTGCTTGAATTGGTTGCAGAGCCTTTTTCTGAAGCTTTGCAACAACTTTACTTCGCCTTGGCTGAGACTCAAGTGATTGTGGTGGTTAGTCCGACTGCTGTTGAGATTGGGGTGCGCTATTTGCAGCAAGCGGGATTACACCTTGATCAGCTTAAACATATCCAATGGGTCGCAGTGGGGCAAGCTACAGCAAAGGCTTTAGCCCAATTTAAAATAGCAAGTGTTGTTCCTGAGGTGGAAACTTCAGAGGGAATGCTGGAGCTTCCCATCCTAAAACAGCAGATGCATTTAAAGAAAATTGCATTCTGGCGTGGTTTGGGAGGGCGGCAGTTTATGATGCAGCAATTGCAGCAACAAGGTGTTGAGATTCTGAATTTTGTGCTCTATCGCCGCCAATGCCCAGAACAAAGTTTTACCAAATTTCCTGAAATTGTAAAAACAATAAGTTTAAATCAGCCTGTTGCGGTATTGATTAGTAGTGAAGCAAGCTGGAATTATTGGCAGCAGCTATGTGCTCAGCATGCATGTGCGGCAGCGTGGGTTTATTTGGTTTTAGGCTCACGTTTGGCCCAGATTCTGAGACAGGTTCGGGATCAGACGGCTCAAGGATTTAACATTATTCAGCTTGAAAATTTATCTGCATCAGAGATCATTCAACGCATGAGTGATTGGCAAGGACATGTATGAGAAAAATTGGTTATCTAATATTAGGATTGAGTTTATTGTGGTTAGCTAAACTCAGTTACGATGTTGCGCAATATTCTCAAACTGTACCGCAGTTACAACAGCAATTAGATCAAACCGAGCAGCGTTATGCTTTATTGAATGATCAATTTGTTGCAGTACAACGCCAGTTGCAAAATACCAGCTCGGTAGAGCCTACAGATAGTGTCTCTATCCCGACTACGGTGACAGGGATTGCACCAGTTATTTTGATTAAGCAGCAAATGCAATTGGTTCAATTTGCATTGGATCAACAACAGTTTATCTATGCGTTGGATCAACTCAATCAAGTGCAACAGCATGTTGTGCAATATGCAGTATCTCCTGCGTTACAACATAGCTTGGCTAAGTCGATTGAGCAGGATAAACAAGCCATTCAACAATATGTATTGAGTCAGACACAGCAACAACAACAACTGGATAATTTACTACAGCAACTAGATCAAAAAATTCAACACGAAATCCGAAACCCGAAAGTGTCTATGACCAAAAATGAAACGGCATCGTGGTGGCAGTGGTTCAAATTAGAAAAAGTACAGCGCAACTCACCTGACTTGATGAATCGTAATATTAGCTTGAAAGAAGCACAATTACGTTTGTTACTCGCTTCTCAAGCCTTAAAACAAGGGCAACGAACAGAATATCGAAAATCTATTCTGGAAGTGATGCAATTACTTGCTGAATTGCCAGATCAAAATAGCCAACAAATGAAATTACGCTTAGAGAAAATTTCAAATCTACCTGTAGTACCAACACCGAAATTAACCACACTGGGTTTGTTGGGATAAGGCATTATGAAACGTTTACTGTTGATTTATGTGCTTGCAAGTTTGGTGCTATTCGCACTGTTTTCTGTATTGAGTTATGGCTATGGAAATGGCTATGTCTATATCTATTGGCGAGATTGGCAATTTCAAACGGGTGTTTTAGGGCTCATTGGACTATTTATTCTGATCAGTTTATTGGCACAATTAACTTGGCTATTCGTTAAACGTTATCTTGCCCGCGAGCAGCGAAAAAAAGAAACGATCCTTCATTTTAAAGATTTGCATCCTTATGAGCAGCTTGGCATTGTCTGGCTGTTGGAAGCGGCAAAAGATCAGCAAGTGTTTATTGAGCGGGTTTATACTCAGTCAGGATTGCTTAATCATATTATTGATGCGCAATTTGATTATAAGAATGGTGATTATGAAACTGCCTTGCAGAGTTTGGAAAAATCTGCACCGATGGCATTTGAGCTAGCTGAATTACAACGCATAGATATTTATCTTGAGCGGCAGGAAACACAGAAAGCGCTGACCCATCTAGAGTTTCTTGCTCAACATCAGCTTTCTCCGTGGTTGACTGAGATTGAAACAGCTTATCAGCAACGTATTACTGCATTATGGGGGAAGCTTGCCTTACAAGAACCGTGGTTATTCTTGCAAACAACCCAATATGGTTTGTTAGATGCAGAACATCGTGACTTATGGCTACAGCAGTTACTTATACGATTTGATCAGGCTTCTGTGGACGATCTTGCTGCCTTACAGCAACGTTATCTGGTTTTACAGGATGAGATTCAAACTCGTCCGTACAGTAGTAAAGTCCTCTGGTTGAAATTATTGGCACGTATGCCAGAAATGAGTTTGCAGCATGAAGATCTGGCTTTGCACTTATTGCAAGATCAGTTTGATCCAGAAGTATTTTATCTGTGGTTCCAACAACAATTATTGAAGCAGATTCCAGATTATGCCTATGTCGAGCAGCGCATTATGCAGCTTGAACAGCGTTATACCAGTGTGCCGATGCTTAGCTTTGCAAAATGGCATATTTATGTGGCAACACAACGACAGGCAGAAGCAGAGCAATTATTAACTTTATATCCAGATAATATTTTAATGAGCTATTTAAGGATTAAATCAACTTTGGGTGATAATCCTGATTTAATCAGGCAGTTAAATTTAATATTTGAAAATGATGTGAATTTTCTTAATTTTAAGATATGAGTGAAAATATGAAGGAACTGTCTGTCTATCCGGTTGTGCTTAAGCAAACGGTTGCTTGGGGAGATATGGATGCTTTTGGTCATGTAAATAATGTGCAGTATTATCGTTATATCGAGAGTGCACGGATTGCTTATTTAATGGCGTTGAATATCTTTGATCAGGATATATTGACAGTCGTTGCATCAAGCCAATGTAAATATTTAAGCCCGGTATTCTACCCTGATGTGCTACATATTGGTGCGAGGATTGAAGAGTTAAGAAATAGTGCTTTTCGTATGCATTATGTGTTATGGAGTGAAACACAGAATCAAGTGGTCGCGACTGGTGAGGCGGTTATGGTCTGTGTTGATAAGCTAACTTCAAAAAAATTAAATATCCCTGATACGATTAGGCAAAAAATAATTCAACTCGAGCAAAGCGTGGATCACTCTTTAATATCTCATTAATTATTATAAAGACGATTATGTCTATTTTTGTTTGATTATATAGTAAATTCATATAATAAGGTTCAAATACGCTGCTTCGGAAGGTTTGGTGTATTTGAACTTTGATAAGCCCAATAAAATTAGAATTTTTTAGATAAAATTAAGAGTAAATTAATATAAATCGTATTGCTACTAGTCTGCTATTCACTTTTATAAAATATGTTTTTATATAACACGGCTGCTTTTTTTGGGTTTATTGTAAATAAAATGCGATTTAGTGCTTGATATATGATTAAGTGGGGTAATCTTATATTGATTATTTAATCATTTATAAATTAATATTGAATCGAATTTGAAATTCATTTTATTTTTTGAGTGATATATTTCCCCTATTAAGTCGGAGTGGTTCTAATGAAACCAGATATTAGCGAGTTATCTGTAGAAGATTTAAAACGTTTACAAGCTGAAGCAGAAGCTTTAATTGCGAGTAAAAAAGATCAAGCAATTGAAGATGCATATAATCAAATTATTGCAATTGCAGATGCGATTGGCTTCAGTGTTGAAGAATTATTGGAAGTGGGCGAGCAAAAGCGTAAGAAAACAACGCGTAAAGCAGTAGAGCCACGCTACCGTAATAAAAGCAATGCTGAAGAAACTTGGACTGGTCGTGGTAAACAGCCACGCTGGTTAGTTGCTGAGTTAGAGAAAGGCGCAAAACTTGAAGATTTCTTAATCTAAACAAGTTTAAAAGTCATCGTTTTGTCATACGACGACTTTATCCTTTATTAAAAGCCAGGCTTAAAAAGCTTGGTTTTTTTATATGAGAGAATTGGCGATGTTGAAAAAGTATGCATAATGTCATTCAGGGGGCGATTGTCTCAAGAAGGATGATATTTGCATGTTGGTAAGGGTGGAATGAAGAAAAAAACCAAGCAATGGAGATGGTGGCTTTTCGCCATTTTTGCATTTTTAATTTTTATTATTTTACAAATTCCAGCAACATGGTTAATTGCGAAATTTTCAAAAGATAATCAATTATTACACAATGTTAGTGGCGATATCTGGCAGGGGCAAGCAGATTGGCAGCGTGGTCAATTGCGTGGATCAGTGCATTGGAAAACCCGTCCCCTCGATTTGCTGTTACTACGCGTTGGCGCAGATCTCGATATTCATAGTGGTAATACCCAGTTCAATGGAATTTTTGCCTATGGTTTAGGTCAAAAAATGATGATCAAAGACCTGCAGGGTAAGATTTCACCTGAAACATTAAAATATTTTGCCAACTGGCAATGGCCTGAAAATTCAATTCAACTGAAAGACGTACAATTGAATTATCAAAAGGAAAAAGGCTTTAGTGCGACAGAAGGTCAATTGAATTGGGGCGGTGGCGCGTTGAGCTATACTTTTGGTCAGCGTCAAGACCGTATGAATATGCCATCTTTAGTGGCTGATCTGAAAGATGAAAATGGGCAGTTAAAAATTGATGTCCGCGATCAACGTCAGCAGAAAATGGCAAATTTAAGCCTAGATACAAATTTGATGTTGGATGTGCAGCTAACACAAAGGATGCTGTTGAATATTCCATCTTACCAAGGTAAGGCTGGGCTAGATACTTATGTGATCAGTTCGCGTCAGCCACTGCTGCAAGGTGGTTTCTAATGAAAGCAATCACTCAAAAAATGCAACAACTGCGTTGGCAAAAGCTGGACAAGCTCAGTGGTCTGATTTTAGCACTACTCATCTTGTGGTTATGTTGGAAACTGGCTTCTTTATTTTGGTGGGTAGTTGCGCCGCCACAACCGATGCAATTTGATCGGGTTGATCTAGGCTCACAACAAGCTCAAGTCCCTAATATTAGCTCCTTTGCGCTATTTAATGAGCCAGCAGCGACCTCGGCAGATGATAATGTTAATTTGGAATTGCAAGGTGTATTGTTAGGTCAACCCAATTACTTGTCTTCTGCTGTGATTAAGTTGAATGATACTGCTGAACGTTATCGTGTTGGTGAAACGGTGGGATCAACGTCATATCAACTGGCAGAAGTGTATTGGGATCATGTGATCTTGAAACAAGGCAATGGTGCTACCCGAGAAGTTAAATTTAAGGGATTGGATAAAGGTTTATATCAACCCATTGCACCCGTACTTAATAGTGCCAATAATGTTCAGCCTCCAACTGTTGCAACGACACAGAACACACCACAATCCGCTTTAGGTCAGGCAATTCAACAAATGCAGGACAATCGCGATCAATATCTGAAAAATATGGGGGTGAGCGGTGGTGGCACAGATGGTTATGAAATATCGGATAAGACGCCATCGAATTTAAAAAATACCTTGGGTTTGCGTTCTGGTGATCGTATTCTATCGATCAATGGTCAAAGCGTCGGGCAGGGACTCAACGAAGTACAATTATTAGAGCAAGTACGTCGTGAAGGGCATGCCAAAATAGAAATAAAACGTGGTGATCAAGTGATGACCATACAACAAAGTTTTTAGTGATCACACGTCACACATCAGTTAGGAATAAGTGCAGGTTATGGCTTTTTTAAATCATCAACGTCCACTTTGGGCATTACTTGCCGCAGCACCTTTGGTCGCGACAATCAGTACCAATGTGCAAGCACAAACATGGAAGATTAATCTACGTGATGCAGACTTAACCGCATTTATTAATGAAGTTGCAGATATTACAGGGAAGAACTTTGCTGTTGATCCTCGTGTGCGCGGTAATGTGACGGTTATTTCCAACAAGCCTCTCAATAAAGATGAAGTGTATGACCTATTTTTAGGTGTACTCAACGTTAATGGCGTGGTCGCGCTTCCGTCTGGCAATACGGTTAAGCTTGTACCAGACAGTAATGCGAAGAACTCTGGGATTCCTTATGACGCACGTAGTCGCGCAGGGGGTGATCAGATTGTAACGCGTGTGATTTGGTTGCAAAATACTAATCCGAATGATTTGATTCCTGCATTACGCCCGTTAATGCCACAATTCGCACATTTGGCGGCAGTTGCTGGCACCAATGCTTTAATTGTTTCTGATCGTGCAACCAATATTTATCAGCTCGAAAATATTGTGCGTAATTTGGATGGTACAGGGCAAAATGATATTGAGGCGATTAGCTTACAATCAAGCCAAGCTGAAGAAATCATTGGCTTGTTGGAGACCATGAGTGCAACAGGTGCATCGAAGGACTTTATTGGTTCACGTGTACGTATTATTGCGGATAATCGCACCAATCGGATTTTGATTAAGGGTGATCCAGATTCACGTAAACGCTTACGTCAGATGATTGAAATGTTGGATGTACCGTCAGCAGATCGTTTGGGGGGGCTTAAGGTCTTTCGTTTGAAATATGCCAGCGCCAAGAACTTAGCTGAGATTTTACAAGGTTTGGTGACAGGACAATCGGCGTCATCTTCATCATCAAATAGCGCTAATAATAGATCAAATTCGATTAATAACTTAATTTCGAACAATCAGAACTCAAGTTCATCAACAGGTTCTTCTGTTTCGACACCTTCAATTAATTTAAATAGCAATTCGAATAATAGTCAGAACTCAGGTATCACCAGTTTTAATCAGGGCGGTGTCAGTATTATTGCCGATCCAACACAAAACGCGTTGGTGGTGAAAGCTGATCCTCAGTTGATGCGTGAAATTGATGCAGCGATTCAGCAATTGGATACACGTCGTCAGCAGGTGTTAATTGAGGCTGCGATTATTGAAGTGGTTGGAACTGATGCAGACCAATTGGGTGTGCAATGGGCAATGGGTGATTTAAATAGTGGTGTTGGGCTAATCAACTTTTCCAATGTTGGATCAAGCTTGTCCAAAATTGCGGCTGGTTATTTAACGGGTGGCGCAGCTGGTGCTGGTGCTGCTCTGGGTACTGGTGCTGCAATTGGTTTAGGCAAGTATAAAGAAGGTAGCAATGGTTCTCGTCAACTCTATGGTGCACTGATTCAAGCATTAAAAGAAAATACCCAATCGAATCTTCTTTCTACGCCATCCATCGTAACGATGGATAATGAAGAAGCTTATATTGTTGTGGGGCAAAACGTTCCTTTTGTCACGGGCTCTGTGGCAACGACAGGCAATAGTACTGTGAACCCATATACAACGGTTGAGCGTAAAGATGTTGGTGTAACCCTGAAAGTTGTTCCACATATTGGCGAGGGTGGCTCAGTCCGTTTAGAAGTCGAACAGGAAGTTTCCAATGTGGAAGGGAAAGGTCAGGCCGCGGATTTAATTACCAACAAGCGAGCAATTAAGACCTCCGTATTGGCAGATCATGGGCAGACAGTGGTATTGGGTGGCTTGGTCGTTGATAATGCAACGATGGGACGCCAAGGTTTACCGATCCTCAGTGATATTCCTTATGTCGGGCGTTTATTTCGCGCGGATTCAAAGAGTAAAGAAAAACGTAACCTGCTGGTCTTTATCCATCCAACCATTGTTGGAGATTCGGATGATGTGAGACGTTTATCTCAACAGCGCTATAATCAATTGTATAGTTTGCAATTAGCAATGGATAAGAATGGTAATTTTGCTAAGTTGCCAGAAAATGTTACGGATATTTATAATCCGCAACCCGCAATAGTGAATTCACCATATCAAAAAGTTCCAACCGCGACTCAAGCTAAAAAAACAGTGGTAGTGACAACACCAGTTGCGATTGAAGAACCTTCAGTACAGCAGAAAACGGTGCAACTTCCGGTCAAGGAAACAGAGCGTAGTAAAAACACAGTGACCACTACGACAATCCGTCTAGCGTCTTCACAGTAGATGCACAGAAGCGCTTATGTCACAATGTTATGATTGCAAGAAATTATATAAGGATATGCATCTATGACTTGGAAATTGCAAGCCATTACAGGTGAATTTACGGGGCAAGAACTGAATGTCGAACGTGACATGTTGGTGGGGCGACACCAAGATGCCGATATTTTGTTGCAATCAGCGGATATCTCGCGTCGTCATGCAGCTTTAGTGTTAAAAGATAAGCAGCTTTGGGTACAAGATCTCAATTCGTCAAATGGTACATTTATCAACGATGTGCGTATTGAGCAGGAAACCGAATTACATGATGGCGATATCGTGCAATTTGCCAGCTTTGTATTCTCTGTACTTGCGCCAGCGACAGCTGAAATTGAATTACCTGAAATTGAGATTGAGCCTGTAACGGCTACATCACATGATCAAGGTATGCCAAGCATTGCTGAGCGAGCAGTTGAAACACCGATCAGTCGTGATGGTATGCCACAACAGGTTGGTATTCCAAAACCTGCTCCAATTCCAGAAGGTGTGAGTGTTCAGGCGGTTCCTGAGCCACAGCCTGTTGCGATTGATGAGCCTGTTTCACGCGTTGCTCAGGAAAAAGAGCAGCAAAAAAATGCTTCGGTAGGTTTGATTTCGATTATTGTACTGATCATTTTAGCAGTGATTGCTTGGCAGTTCTTTAAATAATCGGGCGAAGCTTTTACAATCAAGGCATGCCCACGTTGGTATGCCTTTTTCATTTCTTGGGTCGAAATATATGTCTGTTGCTCAGTTACAAAGCCGTAATTTAGTTTTATTTGATCTGGATGGGACACTGGTAGATTCCGCCGCTGATCTATATCGAGCGATGAATTTGAGTTTGGAGAAATTGGGCTTCGCGACAGTGACTGAAGCGCAAGTTCGTGTTTGGGTTGGAAAGGGTGCAGCTAAACTATGTGAGGCTGTGTTGGAGCATTTGTTTGGACACGTTAGTGCGCAACAGCAAGAACAACTCCTCAGTACATTTGTTGACATCTATGCTCAAGAACTCTGTGTAAATACTCAAGTTTATGAAGGGGTTATGCCTTTTTTAGACTATTGTCAAAATCATGATATTGCCATGGCATGTGTCACCAATAAGCCTGAACATTTAGCGAAAGGCATTTTGGATATTCTGCAATTGAGTCCTTATTTTAAAATGGTTGTTGGTGGTGATAGTTTAGCTGAACGTAAACCACATCCCTTGCCATTGTTGCATTGCGTGCAAGCTCAGAATACGACAACGTCAGCGACATTGATGATTGGTGATTCAAGTAATGATGTTGAAGCGGCAAGACGTGCAGGTATTGATTGTATTGTGGTCAGCTATGGCTATAATCATGGAGAGAGTATCTATGACTGCCAGCCACAACAAGTGGTCGATCGTTTGGTGGAATTGGTTTAAGCAGATTGAATAAGGAGATAGGTGAAGATGGTTATGGTTTTTCGATGGCGGGCTTGAGATAGCACTAAAGAAACAACGCACAGAAATTAAAACCATAGAGAAGATTCATGACCACATTCGTACAATTTGAACAATTAAAAGCAGCCGGCTATAACACCATTCCTGTTTACCGCCAACGTTTAGCGGATACTGAAACGCCACTTTCTGTTTTTGCACGTTTTAAACAACAAAAACAAGCTTATCTATTTGAGTCTGTCGAAGGTGGGGAAAACTGGGCGCGATATTCGATGATCGGCCTAGGTGAGTCGACTGTTTTTTCATGCAATGCAGGTGTACTCACCATTCAACAGGCAGATGGTAAGGTTAAACAGCAAGATTGTGCTGATCCCTTTGACTATATACGTGAGTTTCAAAGCCAGTTTAAAGTTCCGACTCAAGTTGAATTACCTGATCTACCAAGCTTTACTGGAGGATTGGTGGGCTATTTAGGCTATGACGCTGTACGTTATATTGAACCAAAACTGAAAAACGTACCTGCTGCTGATCCTGTAACACTACCCGACCTTTGGTTGATGCTCTCTCAAACCGTGATTGTGTTTGATAATTTAAAAGATACCCTATTTTTAATTCATCATGCCGATGTGAATCAGCCTGATGCTTATGCTCAAGCTCAGCAAAAGCTGGATCAGCTTGAGCAGTTACTCGCAATACCCGTCAGCTTGCAGGCAAAACCACATACTGCACCGCATTTTGAATCGATCACAGGCAAAGCAAAATTCCTTGAGACGGTTGAAAAGGTCAAAGAATATATTCGTGCTGGAGATGTGATGCAGGTAGTGCCTGGACAACGGATGGTGTCAGATTTTGATGGTGAGGCATTGCAGGTTTACCGTGCATTACGCCATTTAAATCCATCGCCGTATTTATTCTTGGTACAAGGACAAACCTTAACGGATCAAAAGCCGTTCCATATTGTGGGTTCGTCACCGGAAATTCTTTCTCGCTTAGAAAATGGCATTGCAACCGTACGCCCTTTGGCGGGCACACGCCCGCGTGGTAAAACCAAAGAAGAGGATCTTGCTTTGGAGCAAGATCTATTGGCGGATGAAAAAGAAATTGCAGAGCATTTGATGTTGATTGATCTTGGACGTAATGATGTGGGACGTGTATCTAAAATAGGGAAAGTGCAGGTCACGGATCGTATGGTGATCGAACGTTATTCACATGTCATGCATATTGTCTCTAATGTACAGGGTGAAGTCCGTGATGATGTCGATGCTTTGGATGTGTTTAAAGCAACATTTCCAGCGGGGACACTTTCAGGTGCGCCAAAAATTCGTGCCATGGAAATCATTGACGAAGTTGAGCCCGTGAAACGTGGTGTATTTGGCGGCGCTGTTGGATATTTAGGCTGGCATGGTGAAATGGACATGTCGATTGCGATTCGTACTTGTGTCATTCGTGATAAAAAGGTCTATGTGCAAGCAGGAGCAGGGCTGGTTGCGGACTCAAATCCTGAATCTGAATGGAATGAAACCCAAATAAAAGCTCGCGCAGTGATCAAAGCGGTTGAATTATCGTCAAACGGATTGATTTTATGAGTTTTTAGCGATTTTTTTGAAAAAAGCACTTGCATCGATTCAGAGTTTTGCTAAACTGCACACCGTTCCGATACGAAACGTACGAAACACTAAGAAAGAGCCGGCATAGCTCAGTTGGTAGAGCAACTGACTTGTAATCAGTAGGTCCACAGTTCGAATCCGTGTGCCGGCACCATCTTAAAAGTGTGGTAGTGTAAAGTGAAAGAACAGCACTGTGTAAGTGTGATATGGTGAGATTCCCGAGCGGCCAAAGGGGGCAGACTGTAACTCTGCTACGAAAGTTTCGAAGGTTCGAATCCTTCTCTCACCACCATCTAACTTCGATTGAAGTGGTCAGTACCAACATGCGGGAGTAACTCAGTTGGTAGAGTGGCAGCCTTCCAAGCTGCATGTCGCGAGTTCGATCCTCGTCTCCCGCTCCATCGAAGATGTCGCTCTTATAGCTCAGTGGTAGAGCACTCCCTTGGTAAGGGAGAGG
The DNA here is from genome assembly GCF_002292065.1 of Acinetobacter sp. UBA991. NCBI lineage: Bacteria > Pseudomonadati > Pseudomonadota > Gammaproteobacteria > Moraxellales > Moraxellaceae > Acinetobacter > Acinetobacter sp. UBA991. Next base: position 93,442 of record NZ_DBBF01000028.1, read on the forward strand.
TCTCGAGTTCAAATCTCGATAAGAGCTCCAGATATACAGTTTAGTGGTTATTCCACAAGTTTTTAAAGAAGCAGGCTATTATAGTCTGCTTTTCAAGTATTAGGTGTCTAGTTTTTTAGGCGAATGTCGATAAAGAAGGTTTTTCAGGGTTGTTTTTCTCTAAACTGGTGTCGACGTAAACGAGGAAAATCAAAATGGCTAAGGCTAAGTTTGAACGTAATAAACCA
>NZ_DBBF01000013.1:0-128358 GCF_002292065.1 Acinetobacter sp. UBA991
CACGGCTTGCCAGCAAAGATGCGTCGCATTCCAGACAATTCTATAAACTTTATTCACTTATACTTCCCCTTTGATTTTTAATATTATTTCAACTTTTTGTTGAGCATTTTTTTTACCATATATTTTATTTTTCTGATCATTTTTTATCATTTTTCGGATAAAGCGCATGCAGAAGATCGTCGCATTTTGATCTCCTTTTTACGCATTTTTATAGATTCAGTGATGACTAAGCTCGTAACTGCATCACTGATCTTTAAGTCTTTAAAGCACGCGCCTCAGCAATATTATGCTGCTCCACCAAAGTCCGAATGGTATATTCATGATTGGTTTTTTGGTCACAGGCAAACTCACATTTCTGATCCAACGGCAAAGCACTACCGCCTAATAATGGACATCCTGCAAACAGCTCAGCCACCCAGTCGACAAAGACTCTAACTTTGTGGGATAGATGCCGACTTTGCAAATACACCACCGAAATTGGCATCGGTGCAGGCGTCCATTGCGGTAACACTTCCTTTAAAGTTCCCGCTTCAAAATGGTTGGTCAGCATATAGCGTGGACCTTGGATCAGGCCAAAGCCTTGCAGCGCCAAATCGATATAGGCATCACCATCATTGACAGACACCTGCCCATTAACACTGACACTTTGGATTAAGTCATCAACCACAAAATCCCAGTCAAAATTACGTCCTGTACGACTGGAGAAAAAATGAATGGCTTGATGATTTTTTTGTAAATCTTCAAGTGTCTTCGGTTCACCATATTTTTCTAAATAGCATGCGGATGCTGCTGTTGCACACTGAAACGTCCCAATACGGCGAGCAATCAAGCTCGAGTCTTGTAGCTCTCCCACCCGAATCGCACAATCCACCGCCTCGCCCACCAAGTCCACAGGCCGATCATTCATGCCAATCACCAAATCAATATCGGGATAACGATGATGAAACTCTCTTAACCTTGGAATTAAAATCAAGCGACCAATCGACACAGGCACATCAATCCGTAAACGGCCTCGTGGCCCTCGTTCCTCATCATGGAAAGATGCTTCGATATCTTCAACATCCGCCAAAATTCTCAAGCTACGGTCATAATACACCGCACCATCGGGCGTTAAACTTAGTTTACGCGTGGTACGATTCAGTAAACGAACCTGTAAATGTTTTTCTAAACCCTGAATGGTCGTGGTCACCGAAGCACGCGGTAGCCCAAGACTGTCTGCAGCCAGACTAAAGCTGTTGGTTTCAACCACTTTATTAAAGACTCTCATTGCATGAAATAGATCCACAGGCCCACTCCCATTGTTGTATTTTTCCAGTTTCACACAACAATTATTATAAAAATACGAATAGTGTTATCAAATTTAGTATATTTATTCGTAATTGACAAACTTTTATGCTCCTTTCATTCCATAAACCTGTTTCTCCCATACAGACCACAACAAAAAGTCTGAAAACAGGGATTCAAATAACCAGGAGCATCCCATGTCACTTTCTCGCAAACAGCTAACGCTGTCTGCCGTCATTCTTGCTATTTTTGCAACGGGTGGCAGTTTTATTCTCTTCCAAGAAAATGCAGATGCGAAAGCCACTCCAACAGCAAGTGCAGCACCTGCTGCAACCGTTGATGTCGCCAGTGTGGTCAGTCAGACCATTACCGACTGGCAAGAATATTCAGGACGTCTCGAAGCGATTGATCAGGTTGATGTTCGCCCTCAAGTCTCAGGAAAACTGATTGCCGTGCATTTTAAAGATGGCAGTTTAGTTAACAAAGGCGACCTGCTGTTTACCATTGACCCTCGGCCTTTTGAAGCAGAACTGAATCGCGCCAAAGCACAACTGGCTTCGGCTGAAGCGCAAGTGACTTACTCTTCAGCTAACTTAGGCCGCAACCAGCGTTTAATCCAAAGTAATGCGATTGCCCATCAAGAACTCGATCAAGCGGAAAATGAAGCCCGCTCAGCCAATGCCAACTTGCAAGCCGCTAAAGCCGCAGTGGAAACCGCCCGTTTGAATCTGGAATATACCCGTATTACTGCCCCTGTCAGTGGGCGTATTTCCCGTGCAGAAGTCACGGTTGGTAACGTGGTCTCCGCAGGCAATGGCGCACAGGTGCTGACCAGTTTGGTTTCGGTGTCACGTCTATATGCTTCTTTCGATGTCGATGAACAGACTTATTTAAAATACATCAGCAATCAACGCAATTCGGCTCAAGTTCCTGTCTATTTAGGTCTTGCCAATGAATCTGGTTTTAGCCGTGAAGGTTATATCAGCTCGATCGACAATAATTTAAATACCACCTCAGGCACCATCCGGGTTCGTGCCACCTTTGATAATCCCAAAGGTGTGATGCTCCCTGGACTGTATGCCCGCATTCGTCTGGGCGGTGGACAACCTCGCGCAGCGATTCTGATTAGCCCAACGGCAATTGGTGTCGATCAGGACAAACGCTTTGTCGTGGTGGTCGATGCGAAAAACCAAACTGCATACCGTGAAGTAAAACTCGGCGCACAACAAGACGGCCTACAAATCATCAATAGCGGCCTGCAAGTCGGTGACCGCATCGTGGTGAATGGTTTACAACGTATCCGTCCAGGTGATCCTGTCAAACCTCAACTCGTTCCTATGCCGAATCCTCAAATCATCACCGATAACACAGCACAACAACCTCAGCCTACAGATAAAACCCCAACTTCGGCAAAAGGTTAATCCTCATGAATATTTCTAAATTTTTTATTGATCGTCCGATCTTTGCTGGGGTGCTGTCCGTCCTGATTCTACTGGCGGGCTTACTCTCCCTTTTCCAACTGCCCATTTCTGAATATCCAGAAGTGGTGCCACCCTCTGTCGTGGTGCGTGCCCAATATCCGGGTGCTAACCCTAAAGTAATCGCTGAAACCGTTGCTTCTCCACTGGAAGAATCCATCAACGGCGTAGAGAACATGCTGTATATGCAGTCTCAAGCCAACAGCGATGGCAACCTGACCATTACCGTCAATTTCAAGCTCGGAATTGATCCCGATAAAGCCCAGCAACTGGTTCAGAACCGAGTTTCTCAAGCCCTGCCGCGTTTGCCAGAAGATGTACAACGTCTCGGTGTGACCACGCTAAAAAGCTCACCAACCTTAACCATGGTGGTGCATCTGACCTCACCGGATAATCGCTATGATATGACCTACTTGCGTAACTATGCCGTACTCAATGTCAAAGACCGTCTGGCACGCCTACAGGGTGTAGGTGAAGTTGGTCTGTTTGGTTCGGGTGATTACGCCATGCGTGTATGGTTAGATCCACAAAAAGTGGCTCAACGTAATCTCACGGCCACTGAAATCGTCAATGCCATCCGTGAGCAAAATATTCAAGTTGCCGCAGGAACCATCGGTGCAGCGCCAAACAATTCACCTTTACAGCTCTCGGTGAATGCACAAGGCCGTTTAAGTACCGAACAGGAATTTGCCGATATTATTTTAAAAACAGCAGCAGATGGTGCAGTAACGCGCTTGGGTGATGTGGCCCGTGTTGAACTGGCCGCTTCACAATATGGCTTACGTTCATTACTGGACAATAAACAGGCGGTGGCGATTCCAATTTTCCAAGCACCGGGTGCCAATGCCTTACAGGTCTCGGACCAAGTGCGTAGCACCATGGCGGAACTGTCCAAAGATTTTCCAGCATCCATTAAATACGATATCGTTTACGACCCAACCCAATTCGTACGCTCAAGTATCAAAGCGGTGATTCATACCTTGCTTGAAGCGATTGCACTGGTGGTTGTGGTGGTGATCCTGTTCTTACAAACATGGCGTGCCTCGATTATTCCTCTACTGGCAGTGCCTGTTTCAATCATTGGTACCTTCGCCTTAATGCTGGCCTTTGGTTATTCCATCAATGCGCTATCCCTGTTCGGGATGGTGCTCGCCATCGGGATCGTGGTCGATGATGCCATCGTGGTGGTGGAGAATGTCGAGCGGAATATTGAAGCAGGACTCAGTCCAAGAGATGCCACCTACCGTGCCATGCGTGAAGTCAGTGGACCGATTATCGCGATTGCATTGACACTGGTTGCCGTGTTCGTCCCTCTCGCTTTTATGACCGGCTTAACAGGCCAATTCTATAAACAATTTGCCATGACCATTGCCATCTCCACCGTGATTTCGGCATTCAACTCACTCACCCTGTCTCCAGCTTTGGCCGCCATGTTACTCAAAGGTCATGATGCCAAACCTGACTTCCTGACCCGCGTGATGAACCGTGTCTTCGGACGCTTCTTTGCCCTGTTTAACCGCGTATTCTCACGCGCATCGGATCAATATGGTCGTGGCGTTAGTCGGGTGATTTCGCATAAAACCTCAGCGATGGGTGTCTATGCAGTACTACTCGGTCTGACCATTGGGATTTCTTATATCGTTCCGGGTGGTTTTGTGCCTGCACAAGATAAGCAATACCTGATCAGCTTTGCCCAATTACCGAATGGTGCCTCACTGGATCGAACCGAAACCGTGATTCGTAAAATGAGCGATGCCGCGCTGAAACAACCCGGCGTAGAAAGTGCAGTGGCTTTCCCCGGCTTATCGATTAATGGCTTTACCAACAGCTCTAGCGCAGGGATTGTATTTGTCACCTTAAAACCTTTCGCTGAACGTAAAGCAGCCGATCTTTCTGCCAATGCCATTGCAGGTGCTTTAAATCAGAAATACGCCGCGATTCAAGATGCTTATATTGCAGTATTCCCGCCACCACCGGTGATGGGTCTCGGCACCATGGGTGGCTTTAAACTCCAGCTCGAAGATCGCGGTGCTTTAGGCTATGCCGAGTTAAATAACGCAGCCCAATCCTTTATGAAAGCGGCACAATCTGCACCTGAATTGGGGCCAATGTTCTCCAGTTATCAAATCAATGTACCTCAACTAAATGTTGATCTGGATCGAGTCAAAGCCAAACAACAAGGCGTTGCTGTGACCGATGTATTTAATACCATGCAGATTTATCTCGGTTCACAATACGTGAATGACTTTAACCGTTTTGGTCGTGTCTATCAGGTACGTGCCCAAGCCGATGCGCCGTTCCGTGCCAATCCTGAAGATATTTTACAGCTTAAAACCCGTAACAATGCAGGGCAAATGGTGCCGCTGTCTTCGCTGGTCAATGTGACTCAAACCTATGGCCCAGAAATGGTGGTGCGCTATAACGGCTATACCGCTGCCGATATTAATGGTGGTCCTGCACCGGGTTATTCATCCAGCCAAGCCGAAGCTGCGGTTGAGCGCATTGCCGCTGAAACCTTGCCACGTGGGGTAAAATTTGAATGGACCGATCTGACCTATCAAAAGATCTTGGCAGGTAATGCCGGATTGTGGGTGTTCCCGATCAGTGTGCTGTTGGTGTTCTTGGTCTTGGCGGCGCAATATGAAAGCCTGACCTTGCCATTAGCCGTGATTCTGATTGTGCCAATGGGTATCTTGGCGGCACTGACCGGGGTTTGGCTCACAGGCGGTGATAACAACATCTTTACCCAAATCGGCTTGATGGTACTGGTCGGGCTGGCCTGTAAGAATGCCATCTTGATCGTCGAATTTGCTCGAGAACTGGAAATGCAAGGCGCGACCGCATTCAATGCTGCGGTTGAAGCCAGCCGTTTACGTTTGCGTCCGATCTTGATGACTTCAATCGCCTTCATTATGGGTGTGGTTCCACTGGTCACATCTACAGGTGCTGGTGCTGAAATGCGCCATGCCATGGGCGTTGCGGTGTTCTTTGGTATGATCGGAGTAACCTTCTTTGGTTTGTTCCTGACGCCTGCCTTCTATGTATTGATTCGTACCCTGAACAGCAAACATAAACTGCATTCAGCAGCGGTACATGAAGCACCACTGCACAGTTCACACGATCACTAAGGAGCAGGACATGACAGGATTCAAACCCCACTGGATACTCTCCTCACTGATGGGAAGCCTGCTGCTTGCAGGCTGCTCATTGGCACCTGAATATCAGCCTGCCAAGCTGGTTATTCCACTGCAATTTAAGGAAGCCGATGCTAAGTTGAACGATCCCAATTGGACCATTGCGCAACCTGCCGATGCGCAGTCTCGCGGTGAATGGTGGCGTATTTTTAATGATCCGCAACTGAATGATCTGGAACAGCAGGCCATTGCTGGTAACCAAAATCTAAAGGCGGCAGCAGCCAATATTCAGGCCTCAAGAGCTTTAAGGTCTGTTACACAAGCTGAACGTTTACCCAGTATTGGTGCAGGTTTTGGGCCAACCCGTCAAAAGCCCTCACCCGCTTCTTTAGGACTTGATTCGGATGCATCCACATCTGCACGTACCTTATGGCGGGCACAAGCCAATGCCTCTTATGAACTGGACCTATTTGGACGGATTGCTAGCAGTGTCAATGCAGCAACCGCAGATGTGCAGCAACAGGAAGCGTTGTATCATTCTGCACTGCTAGCCTTACAAGCTGACGTGGCACAGGCTTACTTTCTGATTCGCCAATTCGATGCTGAACAAGCCATCTATGCGCAAAACATCAAATTACTGACTGAGAATCAAAATTTGATTCAAGCACGTTATCGCAATGGCCTCGTCAGTGATCTGGATGTTTCACGTGCGCAAACTGAACTCTCGACCGCCCAAAGCACTGCACTCAGCATTACACGGAATCGAGCCAATACCGAACATGCATTGGCAGTATTACTCGGGAAAGCGCCTGCTGAATTTAGCTTAGCCATTCAACCCTTGTTTGCTACTGCGATTCGCCTGCCTGCGGGTTTGCCTTCGAGCTTGCTTGAACGTCGTCCCGATATCGCTGCTGCTGAACGGGCTATGGCCGCTGATAATGCACGCATCGGTATTGCCCGTGCTGCCTTTTTCCCAAAACTGGATCTCACTGGTGCGCTAGGTTATGAATCAGCAAGTTTAGGCGATTTGGGTAAATGGTCGAGTCGAACTTTTTTACTCGGCCCTGTTGCGGGCACAATTTTGTCTTTACCGTTATTTGATGGTGGGCAACGTAAGGCAGGCGTTGCTCAGGCACGTGCAGGCTATGAGCAGAGTGTGGCTAATTATCGGCAGACCGTGCTGAATGCGTTCCGTGAAGTTGAAAATGGTTTGTCTGATCAGCGTATTCTGGATCAGCAAATACAGGCACAGGGGCAAGCACTTGCGTCATCCCGACATGCCAATCAGCTTTCACATTTGCGTTATCGTGAAGGCAGCATTAGTTATCTGGATGTGATTGATTCGGATCGGAGCATTTTGCAGCAAGAGCAATTGGCTGCACAGCTTCATGGCAGTCGAATGATTGCTAGTGTAGATCTTATTCGGGCTTTAGGTGGTGGTTGGCATACTGGGCAAGTGGAGTTGGTACGGCAATAAGGCTTAAATTGGGAAAATATACAAGGATGTAGATTTTCTCTGTAAAATTTGACTCCCATCCCATGCTTTATCGTCAGTTTTTCGAACAATTATAAATGTATGTGTTGGGTAATTTTTTCAATACACCTAGAAAATGAAAATTATAAATCCATATAATACATAAAATCCTAATTCTTTAAATAAGTTATTAAAAAAACCAAACAACTACATATCACCAGCTACTAATAAGTCATGATGCTCTTTGCAATAAATCTCATTATACCAAGTATAATGCATATCATTATTAACTCTCACTAAAACCCAATCAGGAAATTCTCTTAAATATGTTAAATTTATTCTGTTTTCTAGAAAAACAAATTTACTATCTTTTTCAGGCCATTCAGGATCTGAATTATAAGATCTAATAGGGTTTCCTAATTTCATTTCCTTTATAATAATGCTCTCCAAACATTCACAAACTGGTATCTCTGTATTTTCCATTTTCTTAATTTACGTTCCTAAGTATTTAAGATCAAAATTCAAACACTCCATCACACTCTCCATTAAAATTAATTCCATTAGATTATATGCTTATCTTTCGACTTCCATTAAAAACCATACAACTAAAAACATACAAATCAAAATTAATTTACCCCACATATAAAAATTTAATATTCAAGTATTAAAGATATATCTCCCTGCTTGGGATCATAAGTGAATTCAACTTTATTCCATTTCGTTTTATCTTGCTTCAAAGCAACTCTCGCAGGATGAATAACAATAAAATCTTCATCATTAAATTTATACTTATTCTTAAATCTTTTTAAAATTTTTGAGTGAAGTAAATTAGCATCAAAGAACTCAGGCGTATTAAATAAAATATAAATAGTTCTTCCTTGTTCACTAAGAATTTCCACACATACATTATCACTCAAATAGATAAGGCTATCTAAATCATCTTTATTTACTAAATTAGACCTAATTGTTCCTCGGTCATTTTCAACATCAAAATCAAGAAAAAAATTACCAACCATTAAAACCCTTTGGTCAATTAAAACATTTAAATTCAATTTATTACCTCTCAAACTAAATAACGCCCCAGTAGAAACCAAGTTCATTTTATCTGAGTTTTCGATAAAGTTTTGCGGCCCTTCTTCTGCACCTAAATGAGGATTTGCAGCTGTTCTACCTTTAGCCACACACGTATCTTTAGTAACAGTAAAGCGTCAGGCTTATGAATTTAGTCTATCAGATGGGCCATATAAATTCATTTACCTCACTTTCCTCTAAGAGCATAAAACTAAAATCACCAGAATCTCTCCACTTTGCAGTAGTAACATCTTCAACTCTTATACCTTTGTAATTAATTCTATCAATTTCACTTTTAACAGTTTCATTTATAAAAAAAGTATCTTGTGCTGAGTCAATTTTATTTATCTTAAATATATTTACACTTACTTCTTCCAACAAATGAGGTTCTTCCAAAACCAAAAAATCTCCATCCAACCTATACACAGATTTATTTAAATCAAAAACATCACTATAATTTAAAAATTCGTTAAACCTAAAAAAATAATAATCATTATTATCAACCTTATCCAACTGACTGGAAACCAGTTCAACTTTAAAGAAATCAACATTAATATAGTTTTGCAAAATTTCTTTAAAAAAACCATCTACAACATAAATATCAGCATTAATATTCCTAAAAGAAATTTTAGTATTTCTATTTTTTAATACTAAAACCCCATGTCTTGGTAGTTCACAGTTTTTGCTAGTTTTATAGCTATACCATGGAAGAGAACCATACTCAAATTCAGAATCAATCTGCTCTTTATGATTATATAGAACAGCTTCTTCAGAAAGTGAAATTGGACAGATGTCACTCTGTGTAGCACTTAATACATAATAATTCATATTATTAAACCTAACTTAATCTAATTGGTTTAGACCCTGGTACTGATAAAGCAAGTCTCATACTTTTTTGTAAATTCGCAACTTTATCCCTAGCTTGTGAAGCAGTTATTTTTTTATCTCCAAACTCTCTTTCAATCTGTGTTAGCTTTTGATTAATTGCTGCTGAATATAGTGGATGCGATCCGCAATGTACATTACCATTAGTTAAATCAACATTCCCTTGAAGTATCAATGAAGTATCTTTCTCATAGTTATACACTGCACACTCTAAAACATATTCACCATCGTCCATTTCATTCAATTCAAATATAGGCATGTTTTCCACTTCCTGTAAATGAACTTCATCAAAAGGAATCAATGATAGCTTATAATCACCATCAAAATAATTATTAAGAACACCCTCTAACTCTTGATACATTTTTAAAGTAACTTCAAAATCAGATAACAAACCATTCTTATCTTTTTCATTTATGCATTTCAGAAAAAATCTACAGTTTTATAGATATTCAATTCAATATTTTTATCTATCATTCATGTACCATTTTAAACCTTCCATTTCTCACCTCGAACATAACTTAAAAAATCATCCATATTAGTTGTAGGTTCATTTTTAAATTTTACAATAGAATTAGGTGAACAATATCCTGTGATTGTTGTTTGTAACTCACCCAAATAATCAAATTGATCTTGTAATTTTATATTTTTTTGAATCATACTTTCTTCCATCAAAAAAATTTCATTTAAAGATTTATAAACTTCATTTCTCGTCCCCCCTTCATTAATGTAGTCAGTTAATACATTATCAATATCCTCATCATCACCATTATTTTCCAATAGCCAAACTATTTTATTTTTAAAATTTAATACACTCATATTTACTTCTAATCAAGTAATATCAATAACATTCAAACTATAATAAGTATTGAAAAAGACAACCTTATTCCACACACCATCGTCATTAAATCCCTCTAACTCAACCTTATCATCAGAGATATTTACAACCTGAATTAAAGTAAATAAATCTTTACCTTTATTTGTTTCAAGTAAATCAAGTTGTTTGTATTCTTCAATACTACTATCATACATTTCAACATTGAATGAAGTCCAATTAAAAAAAACCAACTCTACATTTTTTACATATTATTTTAAACATATATCATAAACTGCTGAAAATAAAATATAAAACTTATCACCATAAATCTTTATACTTTTTATATCCATATCTGCTATTTCAATTTGTTCCAGCTTCATAAAAAAACTTAACCATAACTAGACTAGTTTTACTCTTCATATCGACAAAAAACCCAACCTTTATATGAAAGCAACTTTCCTATTGGCTTTTCTGACTTTTCTAAATAAATTTTTTGTTTTAAAAACTGTGGGTAAGCTGCCATTATTTCTGTAACAGCAATATCAATTATTTCATAATCTTCATCTTTGGGTTCTACATTTAAATACCCATAAATAAATATAGTTTCATCATTAAAGTCGAATGCTACTGCTCTTACATTATTTGCAATAGCACCTAAAAAGCTTTTAAACACGACCAATTCCAGGTTATTAACATTCATTTCAAAAAAAATAAATCATAAATAAAAATCTTTAAAATTAAAAAAACATCATTTTCATATATTTTTTGTTATTAAATCCTCAATTATTTCTTCGTATGCTTCTTTGATATCACTTATATTACTATCCTTCCCTATCATGAGCAGTTTATCTATTAAATCCTTCCTCTCAAATCTAACCAACAATTCATACAAATAATTAAATGTGTAGTAGTCAAAAAAACATTTACCTCCAGAGTTTTCAACAAAGCCAACCAAAATACGATCAACTTCTTTTTTATAAAAATTCACTACTTCTTTAGTTAGTATCGTATTAACTATCACTCTTTCCTCATCACTACCATCAACAGAAATATTTAAAACACACTCCATCAAACTTACATTAGAATCATACAATGTAAAACTATCCCTAATAAGGGTCAAAACAGAACACCTTACGTCTTTACTTTTATCATTTAAAAGAGAAAGATAATTATCACAAGTTAATCTATTAGCTAATATTTTAGAATTTTCATAATACTTTCCTATTCTATGCGAAAATATAGAATAACCTTCAGAAAGAACATTACCATCACCATTTACAATTGCATATTGAAGCTCACTGTATTCACATATATTTTCATCAACTAAATGCAGAATTTCCTTCTCATTAACTATCATTATATTTTTCCTCCATAATTCCAAGGCATTGACTGAAGTTTTTCATTAAACTCTGATTGAGGCATATCTCTAGTTGGATAAATAGTTGAGTGGCCTTCACCACGTTTGCTACCTGGAATTATATCTTTACCATCATGTTTGATGGCTAAACCTTCAGGCATTGGGGTATCTGCAGATACCTGATGATAATGTCCAGATAATCCTGATTTTTCAGGTAATCGAGTAGCAGACTTCCCTTCTGGCATAGCTTTATCTTTTTGAGAAGGTAAAATACCATTCTCATCTGGTTGTAAATCTTTATCCCTTATACCTTTTGGTTCACTTTTATTACCAAAAACACATATAGGATTAGTATTATTTAGCCCCAGAGGATCAATCCAACTTACAGGATTTGGCGCGTAAGCATAAACGTTGTTACCACCCAACAACCCAATCGGATCTTTAGAGATAAAACGTCCTACATAAGGCGAATAATATCGATAACGGTTGTAATGTAAACCCGTTTCTTCATCAAAATACTGACCTTGGAAGCGGATATTATTGGTGACGATTTCTGAATTTTCAAAAAAGTTAGATGCTGACTTTGTTGATACACGCTCACCCCATGCCTTATATTCAGCTTTCCAGACCATTTGACCTTGGGCATCGCTCATCTCCTGAGGTGTACCCAAATGATCACAATGATAGAAACAAATATCATCTAAAGATTTTGCTGGTGCAGTCTTACGCCATAAAGGATCTTTGGCAATATGATAAGGCTGATCTGTCCAATCAGGTGTTTGTACAAGCTCAATCGGTTCACGATAGATTGCTTGCAATAGAGGGACAAAACTATCCTTCTCATACACATAATGCTTGGTGATCTGATCATTGGATTCAAAGGCCAAAGTATTGCCATCCCACCCATAAATCACATTCTGCTCTTCACCTGTATGATGGTGTTTACTACGTTTTTGAATACGCCGCCCTAAAGCATCATAACGATACTCCGCAGTGTATTCTGTATTACGACTCTTGATTAACCGCCCACAAGCATCCCACTCAAGGTACAAGTCCCCTTTAGATGACTTTTGACGCACCAATTGACCATAAGCATCGTACTGATATTGCTGATCTAGATATGCTTTAACAACATTATTCACCAAACGGTTATAACCATAAGCATTACTTGCTGTTGCGGCTACACTCGGTTCTTGATGATGATTTCGGTCAATGATGTTACTTGCAGGGTCAAAACTAAAGGTTTCTTTGCCCAGCTTACTATTGGCTTCCAGTAAACGACCGACAGGATCGTATTTATACTGGATATTGCCACGGCGAGTATCTGCAATACTGAGCAATTGCCCCGTTTTATCGTACTGATATAAACGCTGAATCAACTGTTCAGTTTCTTGAATGGCATTGTTCTGTATTGCCTGCTGCGGCGATGTATATGCAAATTCATGCCCATTCAGCACGCGTTGCTGAGTCAGACGCCCCAGTTCATCATAATGCTGCTCTTGGCTAATCCCGTTGGCATAGTGGCGAACAGTTTCACGATGTAAATCGTCTCGTTCAAAACTGACAGTATCTTCACCATTCAGGACCAAACCATGAACATGCCCACTGCCATAGGTTAACCAATCGACCTGTTGTCCATCTGGGCGTATGGTTTTAATCCGATCACTAATTTCATCATAACTGTGTTTCCACACCGCAGTTTTATGCGTTTGATGATCTTGATGATGCTCTCTCACCAGATTACCGACGACATCGTAATACCACTGGAGATTGCTCTCATTATTTTTAGCCTGAATCAATTGGCCATTATTGTTATAGGCAAATTCTTCAACCTGTTTTTGTTCTAATTCCTGCTCGGTATAGCCATAGCCTGCTTGACGCTGTTCCAGTCGTCCCATGCTGTCAAATAAGAATTGTTGAATACGATCTTTCGGTGCAGCCCGATCTTTTAAGTCCTGCCCAAATGCAGAGGCTACCTCAATACTGCTGGATAAATTACCATCTGTTTCATCATATTTGTAAAGGGTTTCTTTACCATCAAAATCAATTTCTTTAATCAGGCGACTGGCAACATCATAGAAAAATTCATAGCTTGCCCCATTTTCATTGGTCAAACGTTTCAGACGATTCAGCTTGTCCCATTGATATTTCAACGTGTGCTTCAAGGCATCCGTACGAGATGAAATCAGTCCTGCTGCGTCATATTGATATTGTGTGAGTTGTCCTTTGGCATCGACATGCGCCAATAAACGCCCTTCGGCATCATGGACAAACTGTTCTTCTGTGGCATCGGCATGTTTGATTTTTTCAAGTTGACCAAAAGCATTCAGTGGCAAACCTTGAATGATCGGTTCACGTTGTTCTGTGGTTAGGTCACTATAGAAGTATTCAACCTTTTGTTTTAAGGCATTTTCAACTGATTTTACTCGCCCACGTTCATCATACTGCCATGTTGTGGTTTTGCCCGAACAGTCGGTATAACTGATCAGATTACCCTGATCATCATACTTTAACTGCTTGGAACCCCCTTTGGCATCTTTTATCGAAGTGAGTAAACCTAAAGCATTGTAACTATATTCTGTTACACGTTTTAGCGGATCGATTTCCTTGCTGATATTGCCCTGAGCATCATATTCCTTAAACCAACGCCCTTGCTCAGCATCGACCATACCTGTTAATTGACGCTTGTCATCATAGGCATAATATAAATTTGAACCGTCAGGTTGGGTAACACTGACAATATTGCCACTTTCATCATATTCATAAATGGTTACCGCGGCGTCTCGATCAACATGCTTGGTAACACGGGCAAAATCATCACGGAAGAACCATTCTTCCAATCCATCAGGATAAATGATGCGATAGGTATAGCCATCAATATCATAGTAATACCAAGTTTCTGCCCCATAGGCATCCGTTACATAGGTTAAACGGATATTTTCATCCCATGCCAGTCTGCTCTCAGAGCTGCCATCATCAGCCCATTCGTGAAAGGCCTTCGATGTGGGTTCAATCCCGTCATATTCCAGATTAATACCACGACCAGTCAGATCGGTATAACGGCTTAATAAGTGATGCTCATATTGATAATGATAGCTTGCGCCATTTTCAGTAATGGCCTCGATTAAGTCGCCTTTATGGTTATAGTTATAACTCGCAAGTGGACGAAGCAATTGCCCATTTCCCACCAACCATGCATCGTCAATACGGCCTTGCGCATCGACTTGGAAAGCGACATGCGCCAATAATTTTTGCTTCTCTTTAATCAATACATCCGAAATAAATGAATGATCACCCGATTGATGGTCATAACGAACCGCTAAGGTCACCCCATTTTTATATTCAATCGCAGATAAGCGATAATAATCTTGATACTTTTCAAAAATATGCTTTTCTTCTTTTTGATAAGAAATCATCTGAATATGTTCAGAGATCACACTATAATAAAAATCTTCTGTTTGATTGTGAAAGCTTTCGCCCACTTTTAATTGAGGTAATTTGACTGGGCGTGCGTCTGGACCAATATATTCTAGCCCTGCCAACGGTTTGATATATGCGGCCTGTTGTTCCGTTTCTTCAATATATTCACTTTGCGGCACAATTCGGGTGGTAAAAGAGGTCAACCATCTTGCCCCGAACTCTCCTTGGTCTAATTGATACAAGTTCGATGCATAGGTTCGATTTAAAATAAAACTTTCAATCGCAGACACATAGGCATCCTGATGAGTTAAAAACTCAGTTCCCAATGCATAAGTAATATGTTTTTTAGTACCTGTTTTGGTCTTTCCACCACCTAAATTCAGTGGACATGACACTTCATTTGGATTGTTTTTAGCTTTGGCTTGGTGATTGGTTTTTTCCAGTTCCCCACTCGGTCGACTCTTTTCTTTTTTAGCGACCTGTTTCTGAGTAATATTAGCTGTGGCTTTTTTCTTTAATTTGAATTTTTGCACAGCTTTTAATAAGACATTTAATAACCAAGCAATACTCATTGCTTTGCCCGGATCGGCTAAAGTCATCAAGAACTGCGGCGCTTTTTTACCAAAACCACGAATCCCTGTAATAACCAGTTGAATCGGCTGTTTCGCACTGGCTGGCACAACCGATGAAACACCTTTGGCAACCGTGTTAATATTTTCCTTAACGCTCGCTTTCCATAAGTTCGTCAAACCATCTACAGCATTATTAAAAGTAGCTTTCGGATTACGCTGTAAATTATCTAGATTGACTTTATTAAGTTGTTTCTGTGCTTGTTTGACATTACCTGCTGAACTAAAGACGTGACCATTTAATATTTTTTGTATGCCGTTGGCAAAATCATTACTGATGCTGGTGATTTTTGTTCCACAGTGCTGCATCATATCTTTGACAAGCGGTTGAGCTTTTGCCGCAAACTGATCGAGTTCACCTGCAATACGTTCATTTAAGTGATCACTTAAAATCACCAAAATGGTATCGGAAATGACCCCACCTGCTTTTTGACGAACCAGATTCAAAGTCGGTCTCAAGCTCATGCGCATTGTTGCCATGGTTGGCGGTACAGGAATAATCCCAATCACATCTAAACCAAGATTCAGCCAATCCCCAAAACCCGGGTTTGGTTTTTTACTGATATCGATAACATCGTAAACGGCATCCACCAAAGCAATCGCATTACCAATCACTGGAAGCGAGCCTGCTACACTTTTAATGGTATTTAAGTCGACATAGTCCTTGGTGTTCTTCTTCAACCATGAATTGATTTTATTCATACCTGCTTTGACATCAGCAGCATACATTTTGTTTAAAGGCACAACCGCAACTTGTCCAGTATTGGTTCTTACACTCTGTTTATTTTGCTGATTGTTGGTCTTCTTAGGTGGTGTCGCCATCTTTCATCATTCTCAAAGCTTAATTTTTAAAATCAAAACGCGTTAGATCGAACGGATCTTTGGTTTTTTTATCGCTTGCCATTAGGTTTTGTTGCGCACGCAATGGATTTTTGAACTGGGATAGACTGTCCAAAGGACTGCCTATATTTTTCATCACTTTTTGTGCCAATGGGTTGTCCTTGACCTGATCAGCCAATAGCTTATTTGCTTGTTCTGTCAGGTTCGACTGAACCCCCTGCTGTAGCATTGGCAATAAAGCCTTTGCTCCACCCTCCTTCAACTGCTTTGCAGTCTCAAGCGTTTTTAACACTGAAGAAGGACTGGTAAAGGATTGACCTAAAGCATTCTTGGCGCTGCTAACCGCATTTTTAAGACCTGTCTCTGCTTTGCCCAATAAGGTTTGCGCATCAGGGTCATTTTCATTTGGCCACATTGGCGGGCGTTTAAAGTCACTGGATTCCGCCCACGGATCACGTTTATCATCTTCAAATACAACTTTAGCTGCACCCGTTGCCAGCCCAGAAACCCGAACAAAACCTTTATCATCCAATTGACCAGAAAACTGCTGACCCAGTGAATCAATAACCTGATAGCCACCCTGTTTCACAAACTCGCCATGTTTGTAATCGTGCAGCAATTCCAGTACCCCTTGTCCGCGCTTTGGTGGTGGTGGCAAACTAGACTGTGCACTAACGCTTGAGCCGCTCATAAACAAATGCTGCCCCGCCTTCACCTCAAACTTGCCACCCGTCACAGGAAAAATACCTGAGCCATTCAGCTTGATTTGAGAACCACCCGCGGTAATTACAATTTCTTTCGGACTGCTAATCTGAATCTGACTTTCAGTGGAAATGATCTGGATGCCTTGTTTGGCGAGCAAATCCAGTCCATCTGACTGTGCCTGAACCTCAAACTTGCCTTTGGCAGCCACCTGCTTAATCCCATTCTGGGCAGCAAACAGGCTGATTCGATTTTGAGCATGACCAATCAAATTTTTTTGCGTACTTAAGTTAATACTATCGCCTGCAATCTGATTGATTTGCCCATCTGCAGATACATGAATATCCTCATTACTGCTTAGACCAATACCTGCTGGCGAATGAAGCAACAACAACGCTTTATTAAATTTGGCAATCTTTGCTTCAATCTGTTCTGCAAATTCTTTTAACTGTTCTAAAGATTCAATTTCATCAGTTTGCTGATTTTTGGCGACTTCACTTAAAGCTTTGGCATTGTTCTGGTTGCCTTCTAGCTGTTGCTTGGCAGGTTCTGCATCGAGATGCTCCCCTTGGGCCTGATCCTGCTTTTGAGTACTGAGCAGTAAACCATTGCCTGCACGCACTGCACCCCATTGATCGGTCCGTAGCTCAAAACCCTCACCCCGATCTTCACTTTCAGCCTTATCTTTTGGATGGCTGAGTTTACCCAGATTCAGTTGAGTGGCGGCATGACTACTTTGTAGTTGCGCACTGATTTGTCCCGTGGTGTCATCAAAACGTAGTTGGTTAAACCCTTCACCTTGGTATTCTTTGGATTTAATCCCTGCCAGTTTCTTGGTATCAGGCAACTTGCCCACATGGTCAAACTTAGTCGGACTACGCTGTGCTTCATGAATCCGCCCAACCACAAAAGGTCGATCAATATCACCATCAAAGAAATCAATCACCACGATTTCACCAATCCGCGGCAAGAATCGTGCACCGTAGTCTTCACCTGCCCACGGCGTTAATACATCCACCCATGCAGAGTCAGTATCATTGTCATTGGCACCTGCACCACTATCATGACTGTGGTCATCTGCTCGGGTAAACAGGAAACGAACTTTAATCCGCCCCCATTCATCCACATAAATTTCGTCACCGCTTGGCCCTACTACTTTGGCACGTTGTGGATGTGTCGCAGGTCGATGTTGTAGCGGGTTATATTCAGGAACCAGACCAATATTGCGTCGTTGCAATGTCAGTTGATTGGCTTGCCGCTCATCAGAAACCACATGCTGAAAAGGACTGCTTTGCCAATTGCTTTGTTGAAGCAAAGCTGCGACTTGATCCGTTAAATCTTTAGGTAGGTTATTTTGGTTATAGAACGTTTTTGAGCTGATCAGAAACTCTTTGTCTGCGCCATCATGCTGATCAATTTCAGGATGTTCATTCAGTTCAAACCAATAGCCCACTGGGGTATCGCGAACAGTCGATGTCGCAATAAACTGCTTGGCCTGTGAATCATAATACTGGCTTAAGTTCTGATTCAGTTTTTCAATTTGAGCATTGCCCGATTTGGTGGCGCCATCCTCCCCCTTTAAATCCTGAATCCAAGCAGGGGAAAAATGCCATGCCTGTTCTAACGCAAGCTGTTGGTTATCATGTAGATCGCTATGCTGATGTTTACTCTGAACACTGCCTGCGCCTTCTTCTTGCTCCAAGGCATCGGCTTGCCAACGCTGTACATGCACTGCACTCGGTTGAAGGGTACGCTGCGCTACAAATGCGGTGATGCTGTCCTGTGTTTCGGTTGCACTACTGCGATGAAAGCGGATATGACGGCGCTCTAGGGCTTTATATTGATTATTGTCATCAATGAGTCTGAGTTTCTGCGGCTGAATCTGTTCGCTGGAACTAGATACTTTCAGTTGTGCTTCATCAATCAACCAGTTAATCGACTCTGCTCGCATCAAACGTGTCAAAAAGTCGTAATCAAGTTCATTGGCCTGCATAATAAATGGACGAATGTCATATTGTTTGCTTAAGCCACTTAAGTCCAGACTTAAACTGGCCGCAAACAATGGACTTTTAGCCTGCCATTCTTTAAAAATGGTCTGAATCACATCAACGACGGATTTCGCCATAAAAACACGGCTGTTACGACGCTGCTTCCACAAGGCGGTGGGGTCTTGTACACCTAAACGATAAATAGTCAGCGAACCGTCACTGGCGCCGATATCGGCTTGAGTAATAATCCCTGAGATACGCGTCAACTCTGCTTTATCGGTCACAATATCAATGGCAACCTGACTGCCAATAAAGCTTTTTAAAGGAATGACTGCATTGGTCGAAAGACAGAGTAATTGTAGGTCAAGGCCATGATTGAGCTGATGCAGACCCTCAATACGCTGTAAGAAAACTTGATTATTTAAAGATGTGTTTGAAAATTGAGCGTGAATCGCACGTTTTTGTGCTGTCAGGCCCAAGCTTTCTAAAGCTTGAAAGATATTATTCGCCATCTTTTTTTATAGATTATCTGCTTGAATTTAGCGCATTTTACTCAAAATATCGTTTTACTGTCCATACAGAACCGTCTATTTATGACAATTTGCGTCACTTTTTTGTTCGCTTTATATTATCGAGTCAGGGTAATTAAATTTATGCTTTTGAGTTAGATTGTTTTTTACTTAAAATACTTTGATTCACTTTAGCTATTTTTATAATAAACGTTGCTGCAACTTGCACCTATGGCATCTAAAAAATCTTTTGAATAAAGGCCTATTCTGATCGTTAGGCCTTTATTCACGATTAAAAGTTTATTTTCTGCTGTTTAGAATTTGGCACGTAGCGATAAAGTTACATTACGTGGTTCGCCCCAATAAACACCATTATAGAAACCGACCTGTTGATAGTATTTTTCATCAAATAAGTTATTCACTTGTAAGTTTGCACTGAATGACTCGTTGAAGGTATAGCCCATATTGGCGCTTGCCAAGAAGTAAGCATCTTGTCGCACATAACTATCTGAGTTTTTAGGTGCACTGCTCGACTTACTTACCACCTCACTTTGCCAATTCACACCAAAGCCAATATTGAACTTATTGGCGCCGTCCCAGAGCTGTTCAGGGAGTTTGAAATTGGTATAGATTTTGACTTGATTCTGAGGAAGCGTGGTTGAAGCCTTCACAGTTTCTGAACTAATACTGTTCACATAGGTATAACCCGCCGTAATATTCCACGTCGGTGTGATTCGACCGATGGCTTCTAACTCAAAGCCTTCAATTTTTAGGCCTTCACCCGAGGCTTTCATTGGGTCACCGCCATCATCGGTTTTAATACCTGCTGCGATCGCCTCTTCATCACGAACTGCAACATTCTCCTTTTTCGACCAGAACGCAGCAGCGGTTGCCAAAAGTTGGTTATCCAATAAACTGGCTTTTAAACCCGCCTCATAGCTTTTACCTGTTTCAGGATCTAGGAAACTGTTATTGCGGTCTTTCTGGCTGCTTGGATTAAACATATCGGTATAACTGGCATAAGCAGTGACAATATCGTTAATCGCGTAAGTGGTACCAAAGTAAGGTGTGAAAGCATCGGTTTTCACATCACTCTTGGTACCATTCGTTGCCGAATAATCACTATAACGTCCCCCGACAATCAATTTTAGATCATCTGTTAGGTTTAGCTTTAAGGTACTGTATGCACCATAATTACGTTGTTTCGCATCTTTAGTCGAAGGAATAACCGTGTAGCCTGGTTTAGGTGTTGTATTACCATTCCATGTACGCCAATCATTAATCACACAAGTATCACCAATATTATTAGAAGGTAGCGTTACCCCGTCCACTTTCTTGGTACAAGTCAATTGATTACTGGCAATACCGTCAATAGCTCCACCCGGACTATCTGTAGAACGATCAAAGCCATTTCCACCAATCACCAATTCATGCTCACGATTAAATAATTTAAACGGCCCACTGGCGAACAACTCTAAGCTGGTCTTTTTAGATTCAGATGTTGGATATACTGTTGACCAAACCCCAACGCCCGTTCCATCATTTTGGTTAGGAAAACCAGAACCGCCGTAAGACATCAGCCAGAAACTTTTGGACAATGAATGTGAAGCTGCCGCCTTGATCATCCAGTCATTCTCAAATTTATAGGTCAAATCAGCAAATACAGTTTTGTCACTTTGGCTAATGGTATTCCAGCGATTGGCCAAGCTGAAATTGCGCGGTAAATTGGCCAGCGAACCATCTTGATTCCAGTACGGTACAGTTCCCCACGTCGAACCCCGTGGTTGGTTGTCTTGATATTGAAAACCAATACTGCCTGTTAATTTGTCCGTGATATCGGCTTCAACCATCGCCATCGCCGCCAAGGTTTCCAGAGAGTAATAATCCATATAGGATTCTCCCTCTCGACGTGCGGCCATCACACGGCTGCGCACACTGCCATCAGCCGTCAAAGGGATTGAAACATCCGCCTCATTGCGAATGGTATTCCAGCGACTAAATGAGGTGGCAACCGAGCCTGTCAGTTCCTTTGCAGGACGTTTCCGAATCATATTAATGGTGGCAGATGGATTTCCCGTAGATCCTGTTAAACCTGTTGCCCCCTTCACGACTTCAATACGATCAAAGAAAAAACTATCAACCCGTGGGCTATTCTCGCCAATTGGCATGCCATCAATTTGACGATTGCTAATCGCATAGCCTCGCGCAGAATAATTTGAGCGTTCACTATCATTTTTAGTGACCGTGACCCCTGGCGTGGCCGCAAGCACATCATCAATAATATTGAGATTCCGTTGCTCAATCTGTTCCCGCGTAATGACACTGACGGATTGTGGTGTTTCTTTTAAGGAAAGTTTTAGCTTGGATGATGTACGAGATGATTTCGCTTGAAAGCTTTCGCTACCTTCTGTTTTTTCATCCTCGGCTGCAACTTTGATGGTTGGGAGTACGCTTGCGCCCTGTTCTTGCGCCCAAGCGTGATGTGAAAATGCCCCGAAAATCAGAATCGATTTTATCGCAATATTTAAAGCAGATTGTTTAAGCTGATTGTTCATAATGCTACAAATTAATAAATAAGAATCATTATTATTATCAATATCAATACAAAAATAAATGCAGAATTCACAATTACTTAATATTTATTTGATCTTTTGGGCCAAAAAAGGAAAACGAATCATCCATAGAGATCAAGATGATAATCAAATACATCGAAGCACCAATGTACTTCGATTCAGGACAGGAGCTCAGTTAAAATTTTTTTACTTATACTTTCTGTAGTCGATATAAAGTATATTTTTCCAATCTAAACTAGGTTAATTATTATTTTTCAATCAATTAAAGCTCTAATATTGAATCATCCTCGCGCTCTAGAATACGCGGACCTGAGCCCTGCTCTGCCAGAATATCTTCTGGATTACGCAAACGGCATTGTTCCAAAGATAAACATCCGCAGCCAATGCACCAGTCCATTTCATCCCTTAAACGAGTCAGCTTCTGGATTCGCTCATCCAAGTCCTTACGCCAACAGGTCGATAATTCTGCCCACTGCTCAGCCGTTAACTTGCTACCTATTGGGTAAACACTCAATGCTTTTTTAATCTCCTCCAATGAAATGCCAACTTTTTGCGCGACTTTAATAATGCCGATATAGCGCAGCACAGCCAAAGGATAACGACGTTGATTGCCATTGGTTCGAATACTTTTAATCAGTCCTTTGGATTCATAAAAATGTAGGGTGGAAACCGCGACACCACTTCGTTTGGCGACTTCCCCAACCGTCAGCATCCGATTGATATCAATTTTTCGTTCGAGTGTCATGATTCAATATCTCAAGATTACTTTAGGTTTTATAGTGTATGGCAAAGTAGTTTGTCAATTTAAAGCCTCCCATCATGAGTCAGAACAAGCCATTTGCTTAAGCTCAGCTCCATAAAAAATGCAGAAGCATCGACACAAATTGTGCTGACACTCCTGCTAAAAATGCCTTTTTCCAGACTTTAATTTTCGAGCTCACCCCATTGACCTCAATATAACTTGAGGTTTTAGACTACTTGGCACTGCATTATCAAATGCAATTAAGCAATTCATTTTTAATGTTTTTCAGCAGTCAGTCTGAATCTACTCAGGAAATACGCCTATGCCGTACTTCATTAAATCAAGTTTAGAAAGTCAATGGTTATGGATCATTAGCCGGTGTTGTCTGGCACTGTTATTTTTTAGCTCAGGTCTCAGCAAAGTACTGGATGTCAATACTGGCTTTCAGGAAATGCAAGCTGCAGGTTTAGAACCTGCATGGCTGTTTAATTATGCCTCGGCACTGGTTTTACTTGTGGGTGCATACAGTATTTTGTTTGATCGCTACCTTTGGCTAGGTGCTGCACTGCTCTCTGTTTTTTTAGTGATTACAATTGTATTGGTACACACCTTTTGGAATCTGTCTGGGGGACAAGCACAAATCTCGCTTTATTTTGCACTTGAACACATTTCGGTGATTGGTGGCTTAATCGGTACGGCTATTGCCAGCCATTTTCGTCAACAGCTGCAAGAGGTTGGAGTGATCGCATGAAAACCAAACTGCGTATTTTGCTGATTATCAGTATTTTAATTGTGATTGCTGTAGCCACTTATGTTTATTTTAAATCCCGCTCCACAGAGAATGCTTCCAGCTACAGTTATCCACCCGTAAAAGTCGCGCTGACAACAGTCAAACAACAAGTCACACCGCGTATTCTGTCCAGTATTGGTGAGTTGGAGGCTGTACGGCAAGTTCAAGTTTCAGCGGAAACAACAGGCGTGATTGAACAGATTTATTTCCAGTCAGGACAATTCGTCAAAAAGGGACAATTACTGGTTCAACTCAAAACCAATGTCGAGCAAGGCAATTTAGGTCGGCTACAAGCCAAGCTGAAACAGGCAGAAATGACCTATCACCGCACCAAACAACTGATTGATAGCAATGCGATTTCACGTGCGGAACTAGATACGGCGCTAGCCGATCGAGATATGACCCGTGCTGAAATCCAGCAATTGCAAGCGCTAATTGAACAAAAGTCCATTCGTGCGCCCTTCTCTGGGGTGATCGGGATTCGCCAAGTTCATCAAGGGCAATACCTTGAAGCAGGCATCAGTATTGCCAATTTAGTGGATACACAGCAACTGCTTGCCAATTTCACACTGGATGAACAACTGGCGGCACGGTTAAAAACCGGCCAAGCCGTTCAATTAAAAATAGATGCCTTTCCCGAACAAAGTTTCACTGCCGTAGTAAATGCAATTGATCCAATGGTGAGTAAATCTAGAACCATGACTGGACAGGCACTGCTCAATAATCAGCATCAACAATTAAAACCAGGCATGTACGCAAAAATAGAAATACAGGAAGCCAATCTACCCAGTTTGGTCATCCCTGAAACTGCAATTACTTATACCGCCTATGGCAACACTGTTTTTCTGGTGAAACATGGGCCACAAAAACAAACGGTACAACGGGTTGCGGTCGAACTCGGCGAACGTCATCAAGGTTGGGTCGAAGTACAATCGGGTATTAAAGCTGGTGACCAAGTGGTGGTTTCAGGACAAGTCCGACTTAGTGATGGTATGCAAATCGAACCGACGGTGAATAGCCTAGAGCAAACTTCATCATCCCAAGCCAAAGCCAAGCTTTAGGGAGACACTCAGATGAAATTTACCGATCTTTTTGTAAAACGCCCTGTACTGGCTCTGGTGGTCAGTACCCTGATTTTATTGGCGGGTTTATTCTCACTGAATAAATTGCCGATTCGCCAGTATCCTTTATTAGAAAGTTCAACCATTAGCATCAGCACTGAATATCCGGGTGCATCGGCTGAGCTGATGCAAGGTTTTGTCACGCAACCGATTGCCCAAGCGGTCTCTTCGGTTGAAGGCATTGATTATCTCAGTTCGTCCTCAGTACAAGGCCGCAGTGTCATCACCTTACGTATGCAACTCAACCGAGACTCCACTCAAGCCCTGACCGAAGTCATGGCCAAGGTCAATCAAGTTCGCTACAAATTGCCTGAACAGGCATTTGACCCTGTGATTGAACGCTCCTCAGGCGAATCGACCGACGTAGCCTATATCGGCTTTTCCAGTGAACAGCTGTCTATGCCCGAGCTAACCGACTACCTGTCACGGGTGGTTGAACCGATGCTATCCACCATTGATGGCGTGGCAAAAGTTCAAACCTATGGTAGCCAACGCCTTGCCATGCGGATCTGGCTAGATGCAGACCGTTTGGCCAGTCGTGGTGTGACCGCTGCCGATGTCGCTAGTGCGATTCGTCAAAACAACTACCAAGCCGCCCCCGGCCAAATCAAAGGTGAGTTGGTGGTTTCCAATGTCAATGTGTCAACCGAGCTGACCAGTATTCAGGACTTTAAAAATCTGGTGATTCGTAATGATGGGCAGAACCTGATTCGTTTGCAGGATGTCGCCACGGTTGAACTTGGGGCAGCATCTACCGAAACCAGTGCCTCGATGGACGGGCAACCCGCAATTTTTATTGGTTTACAGGCCACTCCAACAGGTAATCCACTGGTGATTGTTCAAGGCATCAAGGATAAATTGCCTGAGATACAGAAAACCTTACCCCCCAGTGTCAAAGCCAATCTAGCCTATGAAACCGCACGTTTTATTGATGCTTCAATTGATGAAGTGCTGCATACCTTTATCGAAGCCCTAATTATTGTGATTGTTGTGATCTATCTGTGCTTAGGTTCACTTCGTAGTGTCTTGATTCCTGTGGTGACAATTCCGCTTTCAATGCTGGGTGCTTTAGGCTTGATGCTGATTTTTGGCTTTAGTATTAACTTACTGACCTTATTGGCGATGGTACTAGCAATTGGACTGGTGGTGGATGATGCCATTGTAGTGGTGGAAAACGTACACCGCCATATTGAAGAAGGCTTGTCACCTATTGCTGCTGCACTGGTCGGTGCACGTGAAGTCGCAGGCCCCGTAATCGCCATGACCATTACCCTTGCTGCGGTCTATGCGCCGATTGGCCTGATGGGTGGACTAACGGGTTCATTATTTAAGGAATTTGCACTGACCTTGGCAGGCGCAGTTTTGGTCTCAGGGATTATTGCCCTCACCCTCTCCCCAGTGATGAGTTCCTATCTGCTGCAATCCAAGCAGGACGAAGGCCGAATGGCCAAAGCTGCTGAATGGTTCTTTGAACGTTTAACTCATGTCTATCACCACTTACTGCAATTTTCATTGCAGCATCGTTGGATCACTGTGGTCTTTGCCGTTGCTGTTTTTGCCAGCCTACCTTTTCTTTATCAACTCCCACAAAAGGAATTGGCCCCACTGGAAGATCAAGCCAGTGTGCTGACCGCGATTAAGGCACCACAACATGCCAATTTAAACTATGCCGAACACTTCAACTATGAATTAGATAAAGTGTTCTGGACCCTACCTGAAACCAGCACCACATGGATTATTAATGGTACGGATGGCCCAGCAGCCAGTTTCGGGGGCACTACCCTATCCACATGGGCTGAACGTACGCGCTCTGCTGATGAACTTCAACAGGAATTACAAGCCAAGGTCGGTGCAGTAGAAGGTAGCAGTATTTTTGTATTCCAAAATCCAGCTTTGCCCGGTTCAACAGGTGGCTTACCAGTACAGATGGTGCTGCGTAGTGCGCAAGACTATGCCACCATTTATCAAACCATGGAAAATATCAAACAAAAAGCACGTGAAAGCGGTCTGTTTGTGGTGGTAGACAGTGATCTGGATTTCAACAATCCGATGCTGAAAATTGAAGTCGATCGTGCTAAAGCCAATAGCTTGGGCATTCGGATGCAGGACATCGGCGAAGCACTCGCCACGCTCGTGGGTGAAAACTATGTCAATCGTTTTAGTATGCTGGGCCGCGCTTATGATGTGATCCCTCAAAGTATCAAAAGCCAGCGCCTGACCCCACAAGCATTGACCCAGCAATTTGTACGCACTGATCAGGGGACATTGATTCCATTGTCTACCGTCGTCCATCTAAATGAACAGGTTGAGCCGAATAAACTGACACAGTTTGACCAGCAGAATGCCGCAACCTTCCAAGCCATTCCTGCGCCCGGTGTTTCTCTCGGCCAAGCTTTAGCTTTCCTTGAGCAAGTCACGGCTGAGTTACCGACAGGGTTTAGCCATGACTGGCAAGCTGATGCCCGCCAGTATATGCAAGAAGGCAATACGCTGTTGTTTGCATTTTTGGCTGCATTGGTGGTGATTTATCTGGTCTTGGCCGCGCAATATGAAAGTCTGGTCGACCCGTTCATTATCTTAATTACCGTGCCCCTATCGATTTGCGGTGCCTTGATTCCTTTGGCACTCGGTTATGCCACCGTCAATATCTATACCCAAATTGGTCTGGTGACCCTAATCGGTTTGATTAGTAAGCATGGCATCCTCATGGTTGAATTTGCCAATGAGTTGCAACTGCATGAAGGACTGAATAAACAGGCCGCCATCCTTAAAGCGGCACAAATTCGCTTACGCCCGATTCTGATGACCACGGCGGCGATGGTATTTGGTCTTATTCCACTACTGTTTGCGACGGGTGCTGGCGCACATAGCCGTTTTGGTCTTGGATTGGTGATTGTGTGCGGCATGTTGATTGGCACATTCTTCACCCTGTTTGTATTGCCCACCATTTATAGTCTGCTGGCACGTCAACATAACCAAAGTTCGGCTCGTGTGCAGGAACTACAGAAAATTGATGCAATGGAGTCTCAAGCATGAATAACGATCCAGTCTTCACCAAAAGCTCCCAGCATCATTCATACAAGCAGATGATCAGCACTGGACTCATCATGGCAGCTTTGGCCATGTCACTCAGTGGTTGCCAAAATCTTAAACCACAACCACCCAACGTCAGTGCTGATATTCCGAACAGTTACGACCATTCGATTCAAGGCAGCTCCATTGCATCCCAAGGCTATCAGCAGTTTCTTGCTGATCCGCGTTTAGTGCAGGTGATTGAACTAGCCCTCAGTCATAATCGTGATTTACGCAGTGCAAGCCTGAATATTCAGCGTGCACAGCAATATTATCAGATCAGGAAAAATGATCAGTTTCCAATGATTGCTGGCCGTGCAGAGCTGCTTCGCCAAGTCTCTCCGACACTTGATCCAAACAATCCCCGTTCAAGCTTGCAAGTTGGCCTTGGTTTGACAGCTTATGAACTGGATTTTTGGGGACGGGTTCGCAATCTGAAAGATGCGGCACTGGATCGTTATCTGGCGACCCAAAGTGCGCGTGATGCCATGCAAATCAGTTTGGTCAGTCAAGTCAGCCAAGCTTGGTTGGATTATGCCTTTACCCATGCACAGTTAAAACTTGCCCAACAAACGCTTGCGACACAATTGAATGCCTATCAGCTCAATCAAAAACGTTTCGATGCGGGCACTGACAGTGAAATTCCCTTACGTCAGGCACAGATCTCAGTCGAAACTGCACGTCATGATGCGGCCAACTATCAAACGCAAGTGCTGCAGGCGCAGAATTTACTCAATCTATTGGTGGGACAACAGCTTCCTGTAGATCTCTTGCCACAACAACCCGTTAAAAACATCAGTACCAACGCAGTTTTAAGCACAGGTTTAAGCAGTGATTTACTCAATAATCGTCCTGACCTCAAGCTCGCTGAATATCAATTGCACGAAGCAGGTGCCAATATTGCGGTTGCCAAAGCTGCCTTATTTCCCAGCATTCGATTAACAGGCTCAGCGGGTTATGCATCGACTCAACTCAGTGATCTGTTTAAATCTGGTCATGCGGTCTGGTCGATTGGCCCGAGTCTGGATCTGCCGATCTTTGACTGGGGTACCCGTCAGGCCAATCTTAAAATTTCAAAAATCGAGCAGCAAATCGCCCTATCGAATTATGAAAAATCCATTCAATCTGCCTTTAAAGAAGTCAATGATAGCCTTGCCACACGTGCCTATATGGATGAACGGATTACTGCACAACAGCGCCTAGTCGATGCGACCAATCGGAACTACAAACTGTCTAATACCCGCTTTCGTGCAGGGATTGATAGTTATTTAAGTGTCTTGGATGCACAACGCTCTCATTATGCTGCTGAGCAAAGTTTGCTATTGCTG
The DNA here is from genome assembly GCF_002292065.1 of Acinetobacter sp. UBA991. Lineage (NCBI taxonomy): Bacteria > Pseudomonadati > Pseudomonadota > Gammaproteobacteria > Moraxellales > Moraxellaceae > Acinetobacter > Acinetobacter sp. UBA991. The sequence goes on from NZ_DBBF01000013.1 coordinate 29,212, forward strand.
GAACAGGCACGGCTCAACAATCAGATTGAACTCTATAAAGTATTGGGTGGAGGCTTAACACAATAATCACCGCAACGGGTTTTAAGAATGGCTACGGCTGTTCTTAAAACCTCATCCAACCAACCAAAGATAAGCTAGGCTAATAACCGGAACCAAAAGAGCAGCCTATAATCGAGTTAAGCCGATGTTTTATTTCTTATTTGTGAATCATTGTCTATTTTTAAGATCAATCAGCGATTTATATAAATGTTAAAAAATTAAAATGAACCGTTTAAAAAGTCTAAAACGTGAAGCTTATGTCTTTGCCAATGTCGCTTGAATAAAATCACCAATCTCATCTAAGGCCTGTTCAGATTTTTGCACAAAGCGATTAAACATCTGAAAGTTATGCCACATATTTTCATAGACATGCAGATGAACCTGCACACCCGCTTGTTGGGCACGCTCAGCCAGATTGATCGCATCATCCACTAAAATCTCTTCACTGCCTGCTTGAATCAATAACGGTGGAAGACCATTTAAATCAGCAAAAATAGGTGAAATACGTGGATCATTAGATCGTAATTGCCCGCGATATCCATCCCCACCCCGTTTTAAAGCATAAGCACGAATCATCGGATCTCGTTTGGCATTTTTAAATACCGAAGCTGAACTCAAAGTAATATCCACATAGGGCGAAATCATGATCATCCCAGCAGGTAAAATCTGCCCTGCCTCTCTTAATTCCACCGCGAATGCTAAGGCCAAAGCACATCCACCAGAATCTCCACCCAAAATAATTTGCTCAGGCGTCCAGCCATCACTCAGTAAATGTTGATAGACCGACCTCACATCCTCCAATGCCGCAGGATAAGGATGTTCAGGCGCACGTCGATAATCCAGCATATATACTTTGACCTTGGCCCGTGCAGCCAATTCGGTAGCAAGTGCTCGATGGGTTCGTGATGAACCTGCAAAAAAAGCACCGCCATGACAATGCAATAATATCCCTTGCACCTCACCCGCAGGCCTTGCCACTTCGACGGGAACAATACGTTGATCCCGTGCATCTCTTAATTTAATCTGCTGTATAGCAACATCGGCTCTGGGTTTAAAAATACGTGATCCAAGCTCCATTGCACCACGCAAGATCGGAAAAGGTAAAGCCAGACCACTGGCCAGCTTAAAACTCAGCCGCAAGCCCAGTTTCACGCCTGTTTCAATCAGCTTTTGCTGCATCATATGCTCCTGTTGATGGCATCACCGAGTCATCATTTAACTGGCTTTTTGATCCATTTTAGACTCAGTAAAACCAAGTACATAATCATTCAGATCGCATTGTGCCAAGCGAGCACGCATCTCAAAGGTGGTCCATGGCCATAAAGTACTGTTACGACCATTCCGATCGATAAAGTAGCTGCTGCATCCACCGGTATTCCACACCGTATTCGTTAATGCCGCTTGGATTTCATCATTGTATTGCTGCAATACCTCAGCACGAATTTCAACAGTTTCAATCTGCTGCGCCTGTACTTTTTTCAGCATATCCAAGATATATGCCAATTGTGCTTCAATGATGATGAGTGCCGATGAGCTGACCGCAATATTAGGACCAAACATGACAAAGGCATTTGGGCAGCTTTCGACCACCGTACCAAGGTAGCCTTGGGCACTGCCTTGCCATACTTCGTCCATGCTTTTACCATGTTTATTACGAATCTGTTTGGCAATTGGCGGATTACTGACTTCAAAGCCTGTACCAAAAATAATCGCATCGACCTCATGTTGCGATCCATCACTGGCGATCAAAGTATTGCCATGCACTTCTTCCACCCCACAACGCAATACCTCTACATTCGACTTTGCCAATGCTGGATACCATTGATTGGACTGTAATACCCGTTTGCAACCGATGGTAAAGTCAGGCAATAGTTTTTCTCGTAGCGCAGGATCTTTCACCCCTAAGCGAATATTCAATTTGGCTAAGCGTTCAATCTGGCTGACCAGTTTTGGATGGTGCATACTGGAATTTAAGGATTCAAATACGCCATAAACGCCATAACGGGTCAAACGCTGAGTGACTGGAAGTACTTTAAACAGTGCCTGAGCAAGTTTTGGTAGGCTTTGATCCATTTTTGGCAATACCCATTGTGGGGTACGCTGCAGTAAAGTGAGTTTCTCCACTTGGGCTTGAATCTCAGGTACAAATTGAATTGCAGATGCACCTGCACCAACAACGGCAACCTTTTTACCATTTAAGTCAACATCATGATTCCATTCTGCCGAGTGGAACTGAGCCCCTTTAAATGTCTCTAAACCTTTAATCCTAGGCAATACAGGTTGATGCATTGGCCCACCCGCCATAATCGCAAAACGGGCATGGATAAGGCCATGATTGGTTTTCACCACCCAATGTTTAGCCTGATCATCCCAAGCACTTTCCAGCATTTCATAGCCAAAGCGTACATACTTTTGCACATCGAATTGCTGTGCAACATGTTGTATATAGGTCTTAATTTCTTGTTGCTGTGCAAACACCCGACTCCATTGTGGATTCGGTGCAAATGAATAGGAATATAACGCCGACGGCACATCACAAGCACAACCTGGATAAGTGTTGGCACGCCAGACACCGCCAATTTCATCGGCTTTTTCCAAGACCACAAAATCTGTAAAACCTGCTTGCTGTAACTTAATGGCTGCACCAATCCCTGCAAAGCCAGCCCCGATAATCACCACGTGAAATTTTTCGATCTTCGCCATGAGTTTTAATCCTTATTTTGTCTGTGCCAATTGGCTTAAACGTTGGCTATATGCTTTGCGATCATTCTGATCCAAGCCTTTTAAAATACGATCATCTCCGATCAGTTTTCGGAATCCAGTATTCAACCAATGCGGGACCAATCCATAGGCTTTCGGGGTATGGGTTAAATAATTCGGCACCGCAATTTCAGCAAGATTATGTGCGATGGCTTGAATAATCGCATTCGCCACATCTTGGGGTTCTACCGTCGGAATCGGCAAACTGTCTCCAGTTCCAGACGACAACTCAGTCAAGACTTTGGACGGTAGCACTGCCGATAAGCCAATCGGCGTGTCTCTAAGCTCTTGTTGCATCGATGCGGTTAAACCCACCACAGCAAATTTGGTCGCGCAATAAATACTGGCACCCGGAATCGGATATTTACCTGCTAGCGAAGCCACATTGACGATATGCCCTGTTTGTCGCTCCAGCATTTTGGGCAATACCGCTTTCATACCATGAATCACTCCACGTAAATTGATATCAATTTGCGCATCGGTAATGGCTTGGCTTTCCTCGACCATCGCCCCCATTGGCATAATGCCAGCGTTGTTGACCAAGATATCGATGGGACCCAATTGCTTTTCAATCTGCGCAATGAGGTCATGAAATGAGTTCTGTGAACGTACATCCAAATAGCCGCCAAAGCCTTGCACTTTAGTGGCGGCTTGCTGAGCCAACTCTAGATCAATATCGCCAATCGCCACTTTGGCGCCAAGTTTCCTAAAGGCAACGGCGGTGGCCAAACCAATCCCTCGTCCACCACCGGTAATCAGCACCACTTTGTTTAAAAAATTGTATTTTTTTCCCATGTCCAGTTCCTTTCGCCAGTCAAAAAACCACCAATTCGGAATATAATGTCATTTACGGAATGAAGTGTCAATTTTAGTTGATTTTGTTTTATCGTATTTCCGATAAAGTTCTGATAAAATTTTTAGCATGAATGATCAAACAACTCTCTCGCGTGCTGAACGCCAACGTATTCAATTACAAGCAGAAATTATTGAAGCTGCTTTTTTGGAATTTTCTGAACGCGGTTATCATCAAACTGCGATCTCTGACATTGCCAAAAGACTCGGTATTGGTCACGGCACTTTCTATCGTCATTTTGAGAATAAAAGAGACATCCTAGATAAAGTCATTGTCGATACCATGTTCAAAATAACCGCCTTATTGGCCGATGAAAATGCACCAGATGCGGTATCCACACTGGAGGCTTATCGTATCCAATGCGAACGGATTTCCAGTAAATTTCAGGAGTTTGCCAAGGACAATCCACGTGCGGTACGTTTGATTTTGCTTGAAGCGACCTCGATTGATAAAGAAATGACCGCCCAAGTGCATAACCTGCTGCACCTTGGAGGTTTACTCACTGCAGACTATTTAAAAAATGGGGTGAAGTGCGGTTATTTAAAAGCAGATCTAGATACTGAAATGACAGGACATGCCATTGTCGGCATGATTATCGCCGGCGCATTTAAGTTCTTATCTGCACCTGAAGATGCCAATCTGTTAAAAAAATATAGCGATGCTGCAATTCAAATGATGATGGCGGGCATCGCTTAAAACTCAACTTTGGCTTGTGATTTATGTGGCTTAAATGCTGGCATTTGATTTAAATAGGCCAAGGCCTGCTCTGTTGCCCCTTCATGTAATGGGCTGTGTTTGGGATTAAAATAGCGTAAGCAAGCAGTCAAGACATCACCCACACGCGGCACGCGATCCTGTCGTGCGGCACGTAAATAGTCTTTGATGCGAAAACGCTGCGGTAATTGCGGATCTTTTGCAACCAAGGTTTCCACAGCAACATAAGCCAATATAATAAATAAAGGAAAGGTAATAGCAGCTGTACCTGTTCGTAACAGTAAGTTATTACTTAAATGCCGAAACAGGGCATCGGCGACTTCACGATGTTCTACTTCTTCGGCACCATGCCACTGCAATAGGCGTAGCATTTCCTCATCGACAGGTGCTTGTTGTAAACCTTGTGCATTGAGTACCCAATGTCCTAATACGCCAGTAAGGTGTTCCGCTGCTGCAACCATAGCAAGGCGGGTATGTAACCATGTCTGTTTCAAGCCTGAGTGATGCAGCTCATAACCGAATGGTTTCTGCCCAAGCATGTCATGAAATATCCAGTTCATCAGTTGACTATATTGACTCAGATCAATCCCCAAGGCCTCAATATGTCGCGTGCCCAAGATATGTCCATGACTGTGCGCCCCTTCCTGTTTAATAAAAGCGATGACTGCTGCTTTTAACTGTTCATCCTGGATTAGTGGCAGTGCATCTCTGAAGGTCTGACAGAACCAGCGTTCAGGTGCGGGGGTAATTGGGTTGATGACATTAAGAATCTGCGACGCCAAAGGATCATCATAAATCCAATGGCTCGGTGTTTCTGTAAAATCAAATACGGGACGTCGAGGAACAATGTGATGGGTTTGTTTGATTAATCCGCGCATAAAAGAACTCCTTGTATCAATAAAACCTTGAGCACTAATCCTGCGTCAAAATGTTAAAGCCCATACGCGGTCCAAATGCCAGTAAAGTACGGACGAGACTCTTAATCGCCTTCGGTTGTTGACCACTACTAATACGACGGAATTGAGCTGCATGCCAAGCCAATTGCAGATAAGCATCGATAGGTTTATAGCCAACTGCAGGAATTTTTGTAGGCGCTGTGACTGATTTTCCTGCCATGAGCTGTTTGGCTAGATCTGGCTGTAAGGCGAAAGGACGAGCTAAACCGACGACATCTACCGTGCCATCACTGACTAAACGATTCATTACGTCTACATCGCGTAGTCCACCAGTCAACATCAGTGGTAATTGACTTTGTTGGCGCAATGCGGTGGCATAATCTAGAAAATAAGCATCTCGCTGAACCTGACGATCAGGGGCATAGCCCAGTTGCGCTGGAGATTCGTAATTGCCCCCAGACACTTCCAATAAATCTATCCCTTCCTCTTCTAATGCCAAAGCAATGTGCCGTGACTCTTCCTGACTCAGCCCGCCTTTCTGGAAATCGGCAGAATTCAGTTTGACACTGAGGATTTTATTTTTGCCAATGGCCTGACGCACAGCTCGAACTGTTTCAATCAAGATACGACGACGATTTTCTGGATTCCCGCCCCATTGATCGGTACGGGTATTGACCAAAGGCGATAAAAATTGAGATAACAAATAGCCATGTGCCGCATGGACTTGTACACCATCAAAGCCAGCCTGTACCGCCAATGCCGCTGTGGTGGCAAAACGTTGGATTTGTTCTAGGATTTCTGTTTCAGACATGGCTCGCGGGACACGAATCAGATTCATTGCGGGTAAATCTAAGCCTACTGCTGAAGGTGCAATCGGCTTTTTAAGTAACGGCAGTACAGCAACCCGCCCCGGATGGTTAATTTGCATAATAATCTTGCTGCCATTGGCTTGTGCCGCTTGGGCCCAAAGTTTATGCGCTTGTAAGAATTGTTCATCTTCCAGCACCACATTTCTTGGCTCAACAAAGGCACGATGGTCAACCATGACATTGCCAGTGATTAATAAACCCGTACCGCCTCTGGCCCATGCCGCATAGAGTTGCTGTAAATCCGTGGTGGGCGAGCCATGTCGATCAGCCAATTGTTCACTCATGGCAGACTTTGCAATTCGGTTTGGAATAGTGATGCCACATGCCAAAGCTAATGGTTGTTGTAAGGGTGAATGGCTAACATTTGATTGTGTCATTTTGCTGTTCCTCAAACTCTGATCGATATAGATCGATGTCATCTGTTTTATTCATTTTTCTGAGTAAATCTATAAGTCAATCTGGGGTTTATCCTCTATAAAACCCGTGGATTAAATTGACGCAATAAAAACAACGGAGTCCGTAATCGAGGAATTTGAATCGGTGGAATCAAGCCACCCGATAAATCCACCCGATGTAAGCGCGCATCCACCACTTTGCCTAAGCCCATTTCATGCAAAGGATCATTCACCGTTCCCCTAAAGCATAATTCCATCTCCACACGACGCACTTCAACAACATGCTCTTTCGGGGTGAATCGAACTTCTCGAGGTAAACCTAACCCCAAACCACCTGTAATATTACGATGCGGCAAACCTAAAATAGGCGGTGCATCCTGTAGTACTTCACCCAATTTAGCTTCCATTTCAATCAGCACCGTCCCACGGCGTGATGCTTGGCTGATGATGCGTGAACCATCATTATCCCAACTGATTTCCCCAATTTTTTTCGGATAACCGAGCAACTCACGCCCAATAATCATGGCGCGATCATCATCCAGTATCATCCACGGGCAAAAGATGCCGGTTTTATTGCCGACCTGAATATGCACAAATAGTCCCGCTTCGTGATAAGCGCCGGTATACACATTTTCAGGGAAATAAGCACAAAACAAATCCGCTCTGGCTGGTTTCGCCAGCTTCATTCCAGCAGGCAGCCAACGTGCCATTCGCTTCTCATCGACTTCGACCACCGCAGTTAAATATTGGGCATTGTGATAGAGCTTATTGCCCAAATTGGCGAGACCTATGGGTGTGCGTAAATCTTGAATCAACTGTCTCATGCTTTTAATCTCGAAAAGACGTGCTTTAATATCGGTAATAAAATAATGCGCGGGGTATAACGTCCCCCTAGAGTCTGTGCCTGTGCAATTAAGCCGGGAATCACAATACGGCGATTGCAAGCCATGCCTTGAATGGCCTCTTTAGCAACCCGTTCTGCAGTTACCCAAACCAGACTGCCACCAATTCCATTAATCTTGCTGATCCCTGCCACTGCATTAAAACCGGTGATAGTGGGACCAGGTGCCAATAAGGTGCAGCTCACCCCAGTACCGCTCAGCTCGCTATACAGCGACTCGGCAAAAGAGTTAGCAAAGGCTTTGCTTGCCGCATAAGTGGCATTGGCTGGTGTGGGTTGATGACCTGAGGTAGATCCAACAATAAGAATGGCACCCCGTCGTTTCTGAATCATATTGGGCAATACTGCCAATGTCAGATCCTGTACAGCCACTACATTTAGCTCGGTCTGTTCACGTTCACGATCTGCATCTAAGTCCTGCAATCGGCCAAAAGTGGCAAAGCCTGCGTTATTACATAAAATCGCGACATCCAGCTGCTCGAGTTCTTGACGGAATTGAGTTCTTGCCTCGCGATCCGCGAGATCACAGGGACGTAACATCACGTCAACTTGATATTTTTGACCTAAATGAAGCGCTAAAGCCTCAAGTTTATCAACTCGTCGTGCCACCAGAACAAGCGAATAGCCACGTGCAGCGAATTGTTTTGCGAGTTCTTCGCCAATACCAGACGATGCGCCAGTAATCACAACGGGGGAATCTTTAATAGGAAGAGGTAAACTCATTACCAATACTCAGATCAACAGAATAACCCTAGTATCAAAGAGCTAAAACTTGAGCGTGAGCGGTAATTCAGCCATACTGCTAATCATTTTCGGCCAATTAAAACTAAAAATGAAAGATCCCTATGGCTTGTCCAAAGCGACTATCCCGATTTCATATGCACATTTATTATTAGAAATCATGGTTGAAAAAGGCTTTTCTGCTTCCGAAATTCTATACCAAAGCAAAATACCGTCAGCACTTCTGCATCAAGTCGATGCCCGTATTACTCCAATCCAATGGTCAAAATTGGCATGGGTCAGTTTAGGCTTAGCGCAAGACTGTGGTCTGGGATATGAATATGGACTCAAACTTCGTTTAACCGCGCATGGTGCCATGGGCTTTGCACTAATGAGTAGCCCCTCGCTCAAACATGCTATTGCCTTGGCCAGTCAGTTTTTTAATATGCGGCTCAAAGATTATCGTATTGATTGTTATGAACAAGCCCAGCAGTCGATTATTGAAATTCAGCAGACCCATCCTGTGGTCAGCCAGCACCCTGAACAGGCAGACATCCTAAGACGTTTTTTTTATGAATGTTTGATGATTGGTATTATCCAAACAGGCCGAAGCTTAATCGATCACCGTTTTGCCGATGTTGAACTGTGGGTAGATTGGCCTGAACCACCCTATCACGCCAGATTTCAAGCACAACTTCCTCTGATCCACTTTAATCAGGCGCAAAATCAAGTGCGCTATCCAAGCTTAGTGCTCAATCATGCCACCAAAATGGCAGATCCAATGGCTTTCCAGCAGGCTTTAGCCCAATGTGAAGCTGAACAAATCCGTTTTTCCGAAACCATTCAAGATATTGGACTCAGGGTCAAAACCGAGTTGCAGCTCACGCCACAAAAAGGCTACCCGAGTTTAGATAGCGTTGCTGAGCGCTTGCATACATCCAGCAGAACCTTAAGACGAAAGTTAGATGAAGCAGGTTATTCCTATCTGGGTTTATTAGATGAGGTCAGATATCAAGAGGCAAAACAGCTGTTACTCAATCCACACATGGAAGTACAGGATATCGCACTGTACTTAGGCTATCTACAACCTGCCAACTTTGCCCGTGCCTTTAAGAAATGGAGTGGGCTTACACCCAGTCAATTTCGTCAAACTCAAACTTAAGCTGCTCAGAATATATTTAAGTCAGGTCGCTCGATGTCGACCTGACTTAACTTATTTATTTTACAGCCGCTTGTATCAAGCCTTTTAACTGCTCAATTTCAGCTCCTGTCGCACCTTGCAAAGGCGATCTTGGCATACCAACCGAAAAGCCCAGTAAGTTAAGCCCTGATTTCACTGTTTTCGGTAAGCCACCTTTGACAATAAAGCTCAGCACAGGTAATTGCTGATAAAATATCGCCTGCGCTTTTGGCAGATCACCTTGTTGAATCGCTTGATACAATTGCTTTGGCAGGTCACCCAACAAATTCGGCGCAACAGTACACCAACCAGCTGCTCCAGCACAGAAGGCTTCTAGCGCCAATGGATTAGAACCGTTATAAAAAGGCAATTTTCCGCGGCTCAATGCATGAAACTTATGCATGCGCTGAATATCACCAGTGCTGTCTTTGACCATACAAACATTGTCGATCTCATTAAACATTTTCACGATCAATTCAGGTGACATATCAATCCCGCTGGTGGCAGGATTGTTATAGACCATAATCGGCAATTTTACCGATGCGGCAATCTGCTGATAATAATCATAAATTTCTTGATTGGTGAGTTTCCAGTAAGAGACAGGAATCACCATAATCACATCTGCACCCAATTCTTCTGCTTTTTTGGCTTTTTGAATCGCCATTGCAGTGGTCAGTTCAGAAATCCCAACAATCACCGGAACACGCTGATTCACCACTTCAATTGTGGTTTGCGCCACCTGTTGCCATTCTTGCCAAGTTAAATAGGCACTTTCCCCTGCACTGCCTAAAGGTGCAATCGCATCACATTGTGATTCAAGCAATGCATTTAGACTGATGCTCAAGGCCTCAAGGTCAAGCTGTTGGCCGTCTGCTTTAAATGGCGTGACGGGATAAGCAATAATGCCTTCAATTTTCATGAGATTTACTCCTCGATACAATCTTGATGGTTTTTCAACGCCTTACGTGCGTAATAGGCAAAATTGACTTTGTTACGCTTATCGGTAGACAGCCAGTCATGCGCTTCTTTTGCCAGTTCATGCGGAATCGGTTGGATTTGTCCTGCAGACATGGCTAACAGTTGCAAACGTGCGGCACGTTCAATCAACAGCGCTAAATTACAGGCTTCTTCAATGCTCTTTCCTGCCACCAATTGACCATGATGAGACAGCAACACCGCCCGATTTTTTCCCAAAGCTTCAGAAATAAAAATGCCTTCTTCATTACCGACTGGTACTCCCGGCCATTCATCGACAAAAGAACAATCCTCATACAAGGCACAGGTATCCATTTGCGAGATGGCAAGTGGCACACGTAGCATCGACAAGGCTGCAATATGAGTGGGATGAGTATGGATAATGCAATTCACTTCAGGATGTTGCTGATAAATCCAGGTATGAAAACGGTTGGCTGGATTGGCCATGCCTTGCTGATCTAAAGGTTTAAGGTCCTGATCCACGACCAATAAATTGGCTGCGGTAATTTCGTCAAAACCCAAACCAAAACGTTGCGTAATAAAGCTATTTTCTTGTTCGGCACGACAGGTAATTTGTCCTGCCAAGCCTGCATCATGACCATGATCAAATAAAATACGACAGGTCAAAGCTAGCTTCTGTCGATCCGTGTAATTGACCTCTTGGATCAAATTCATATTCTGCTGCGCAGTTTGCATCAATTGCTGTTTGCTGAGTAATGCGGTTTGCATGAGACCACCTCGCTACGGTTGATTTGTGGATGGGACAGATGCAGAATACGAAGTCAGTGGATGAGTTAAAATATCCAGTTTTTAAAACTTATATGGTCCAGATCAGCATGCAGCAGCCATGGAAGATTCGTCTTCATCTTGAAGACCGAGAAGAAAAAACCATCTTTCTCAAATTGGCCAATCAGATTATTGAAGAGATTCTGTCTGGACGGCTCAGCTCAGGTTCACGTCTGTCTGGCTCGCGCTCGCTTGCCGATGAATTAAGAATTAATCGTAAAACCGTACAGTCGGTTTATGAGGATTTAGAGGCACAAGGTTGGTTGATCTCTAAGCCACGCCAAGGCACTTTTGTGGCGGAGAATTTGCCTGAGTTAAAACATAAAAAGATCAATGCAGCAGCAGAACCTAATCCTTCATCCAATACAATCAGTCTAGTAGCAATTAAGAATGATGGCATTCCAGATACGCGCCTCATCCCTTATGAATTATTTTCCCGTGCTTATCGACATGCCCTGATTCAAGTGACCCGTTCTCAGATCATGGGCTATGGCGATCCTCAAGGCAGTATTGAATTACGTCAGGCATTGCTGCAAATGCTGTCGATGGAACGTTTTATTAAAACCAGCGTTGACAATATCTGTGTGGTTCGTGGTAGCCAAATGGGGATTTTTTTAGCGGCTCGTGTGCTGGCTAAACAAAGCTCATCACGCAAAGTGATTGTGGTGGAACAATGGTCTTATCCACCTGCTGTCGAAACCTTTTTATCGCATCATTATCACATCGTTCGGGTTCGACTAGATCAACACGGTCTTGATATTGAACATCTGGAAGAAATATTAGAAAAGTATGCTCTGGCTGCAATCTATACCACCCCACATCATCAATATCCCAGCACCGTAACCATGGCCATGGATCGACGCCTGAAACTATTGGAACTGTCGAAGGCTTTTGATTTTTATATTATTGAAGATGACTATGACCATGAGTTTCATTATGACAGCCGCCCAATTCCACCGCTGATCAGCTTACCGCATGCAGAAAAGGTGATTCATATTGGTTCACTGTCCAAGGTCTTTGCCCCAAGCCTAAGAATTGGTTATGTGGTCGCCAATCGAGACATCATCCACGCCATGAATCAGGATATTTTATTGATCGATAAACAAGGCAATATCATCACTGAACTGGCGATGGCGGAACTGATGCAACAGGGGGAAATCAAACGGCATATCCGCAAGATGCGCAAGGTTTATCAACAACGGCGCGACTTTGCGCTGGGTCGCTTGCAAGCGGTATTTAAAGATCAGGTCGAAATCAACTCACCATTGGGGGGTATGGCCTTATGGGTCAAATTTAAATTTCCCTATCGTGCTGAATATGCCGAGCTACTGAATCAATTGCATATTGATGCCGAAGCGCATTTTTCGGAGCAAGGTCAGCAATCTAATGAGCATTTTCATATCCGCTTTGGTTATGCTGCCATTAATGAAACGGAAATTTCAAACATCATCCGTTTGCTCTATGGCACATTTCAGCCCGACGATTGAATGCGCATGATTTTATAATCCTAAGCGCAGTTCCTGACTCCATGTCGACCTAGGTTGTTGGTACAAATGCCAACAGGTCTGTTGCAATGATTGCATTAATTCATTGTTTTCATTTTGCAAATGTGGCACCACACAATAGACCACATGAATGCCCTTGGGGTGGAACTCTCTGGCTAAGGACTGTGCTAAAGCGCGAATACTGGCAGACATGCTTTGACTAAATAAATCCTGCTCCGATTCGACGGGCTGCTGAGTCCCTAAAAAGATCAAGGTGCCTTGCTGTTTCGGCAGCATCTGCCGAATTACAGCTTGGGCAATACTCACCGCCGTTAAACCTGTGTTTTGCCAATAGTTCTCAAGCTGTTCAGCGGACAATGCATGACTATTTTCAGGTAGCACAAAGTCAGGCTGAAAAATGCATAAATCGACAAAATGCCCTGCTTTCTGAATCTGCTGCATAACACTTTTTAGCGAAGCAGCATCAAGTAGATTGAGTCGAACAGCGATCAGCCCCTCCGCTTGAACTTCAATTTTTGGCTGTGTTTGTATCGCATCATGCTGCAGTTGATAAACAGGCAGAGCATCGCACTGAACTTGCTCAGCAAAAAGTTGGCTGAGTTGCTGGACATCATTGCCCACAATCACAATACAGCCCTTGGTTTTTCGTTTGGATTTAAACCATTGTGGTAACAACTTACTCATCTTAGAATTTCTCCTGATAAGGACGTAGATCCAATTCATGCGTCCATAAGTCAGCATTTTGCTGATAGAGCATCCAGTAATTTTCGGCAATTGCCTCAATATTTAAACCACCTGTGCCACGAGTTAACCGCGCCAGCCGCCCCAAGCCCCATAAGGCTTTATTGACACGATCACCATCGACCATGCCATCTACCACCACATGCGCCACATGGATATTTTGAGAACGATATAGCGCTGCCAAATTTAAGGCATAGCTTCTCAGCGCAGACTTACCCATGGTAAATGCAGCAAAAAAAGGTTTCCCGCGCAATGAGGCACTGGCACCAGTAAAAATCAAGCTGCCCTGCTGTTGTTTTTGAAAAATGGGCAAACTACGCTGCGCCACCAATACCGCAGATAAAAAGGTCGAACGCCACATTTGGCTAAAAAACTTTAAACTGCTCTGTAAAAAGATCGAAGGAATATTCCCCCCCACATTATGGATCACTGCTGCCAATGCTTCTGGCTGATCGCTTAAATGCTCAAACAAGGTCTGGACCTGTTGCTGATTTTCAGCATCCAGTGCATAAGCCACTGCTTGCCCACCTTGACCATTAATTGTCGCAGCCACTTTTTCAACTTTATTGAGCGTTCGCCCCACCACATAAACTTTGAATTGCTCATGGGCAAAACGGCAACACACCGCTGCACCAATGCCTTGTTCTGCTCCAACGCCAATCACGACGACAATCCCTGTTGGCTGAGTTGGAGCTTGATCGACCTGATTCATAATTGTTGTATCCAATGCTGAATATGCGGATAGCTGTTAATTTTTGGCCCCCAGATTTTACTGGTGCGTATCACTTCTAACAGTTGAGAACCGACTGCAATATCGGCAATGGTTTTGACTTCGCCAACCAGCCAACCCGTTTGACCTAATACCAATTCAATGCGTTCTAAGTGCCGTGTAAATTCTGCTTCGATATCAGCCTTTGCCATTCGCCCCGTACCTTGCATCTTCACTTGCATATTCAAAGCAGCCTTGAGCAAAGGTTTCATCAGTACAACCTCATGCTTGGGACGACCCTCTGCACTGATGGCCACCGCTTGATTCAAGGCATCAGCATCACTGACCCGAAAATACACTTCATAGAAATATAACAACTCATCGGACCAGTCTTCCCACAATTCGACATAGGCTTTTTGTAGTGGATCTACAGGATATAAAAGTGGCAAATCTGGATAAGCTTCATCCAAATAACGCGCAATGCGGGTACTGTCCTGAATGCGTTGTCCGTTAATGTCCAGCACAGGGACTTTACCGACTTTACTCAACATTGGGACTTTGGCCCCCAATACACCGTTATAATTTACAGTTTCAAATGGAATGCCTTTAAACGCTAACATGCGTGCGACTTTTTTGCAGAACGGTGAAATTTCCCATTGATGTAAGACCACTGTACTCATTGTTATCTATCCATTTTTTATTGAATTCATCTCGGTGATAAGTGAGCAGCTTGGCGCTCACTGCACTTATCTTACAGATATTTGTCCCTTTGGCGATGCATTCATGTAGATGATTTTCTCTACAATTTATTAATGCACGAAAGTCGACTGCTCAGGAGACAGGCCAATTTTGATTTTGGTTTTTGCCACGATGTCAGACTCATCGGTATCGTTGGGATGGAAGTCACGACGATAATAAGAAAAAAATTGTGGCACCAATTTTCGATAGGCCTGCACAGTAAAGCCTGCAAATTTAGCCCACGATTTTAGATTGAGTAATTGCTTATCTCTGGACATCAATACCACTTGGTAGACATTCGAGAAGGTTGTGATAAGAACCAAGCTCAGGCTAAAAATCGCAACCCGTGGGATATAGGCATCAAGCCCTTTGCCATAGAGATATTCATACATATCATAGGCAACCGCTTTGTGTTCGGTTTCTTCCACACTGTGCCACAGCCAGAGATTTCGAATGGTAGTATCGGTCATTAATTCATTGACGTTTTTCATCATCTCCACCACCAGTACTGCGGTGTAATGTTCCAGCCCAACCGTCACCAAGAGATTCCACTTTTTCGGGAAAGTTCGTTCAATCGCTTTGAGGATGATGCCTGTCGCTTTTTCCAATGATTCAGGATCTAGCCCATATTGTTGTGCACTAACATGAAAGGCATGGTGTTCTTTGGAATGCATGGCTTCCTGACCAATGAATGCACCAATATCACGATCCAGTTGTGGGTTACTTTTGACTTGGTCACGCAAAGCCCTGACTGAACGGACAAAGTAAGACTCTCCTTCAGGAAATAGAGTGGAAAGTCCCGTGAAATAATGAGTAAAGGTTGGCTCATCATTACACCAATATTTAGGCATATCCTGAAATTCATAATCCATACGGCGGACTGGAAATGATGCAGGTATCTTTTGCTTTGATTTTTCTTTTAACGCTGACGCAGACATAACTCACCTCAAGAATAGATCTCAAAATATTAAGTTCCAAAAAAGAACTTAATTGAAAAATATAGCTGCTATGATAAGTTGTCAATAAAGCGGATATCTTAATCGTTCAAGTTGTCCTAAAATGACAGCCTGCTTCCTGTAAAGACATATAGATGGTATTGCGATGAAATGGCATGAACTCGGTGAAATGAATTGTCCAATTGCACGGACTTTGTCAATTTTTGGCGACCGTTGGACCCTGCTGATTATTCGTAATGCTTTTATGAAAACCCGTCGTTTTGATGATTTTCAAAAGCAGTTGGGCATCACCCGTCATTTGCTGACCGAACGTATTAACCGCTTGGTGGAGCACAAGATTTTTGAGAAAGTGCTGTATCACGAAGCACCGAAGCGTTATGAGTATAAGCTGACTGAAAAGGGTTTAGCGCTATATCCGATTATTGTCACCATGAGTACATGGGGCAATATTTGGCAGAATGAAAATAAGCAATTTCCTGAGCTGCGTTATCTGCACAAAAGCTGTGGGCATGTGACCAGCCCAAGCCTAACTTGTGATTGTTGCAAGCAGCCTCTTGATGCCAGGCAGATGTCGCCTGTTTATGTGGCGGATGAGGAATGAGAGTAAGGCATGACAAGTGAACAGCACTTACCCAAATCGTTACTGAACCTGTTGTAACCATCTACAAAAAAACTCTTAGCTTAAATATTCTCGATCTATTTATTTTATCAAGTGGTTAAGTTTACATGCAAAAACATATTATTTTTAATAAAAAACAATGTTTTCTATTTAATTAAAATTTCGTGACAAATTTAAACATCCCGACTAAGGTATGGGGTTTTAAACATTAGAAAATGGGTAAAACATGAAAAAATTATTAATAATTGGATTAATGCTTGCTTTGGCTGGTTGTAGCAAAACACTTCCACCAGGAAAAACTACGGCTGATGCAGAAGTACAGATGCCAACAGAAAACCCAACGCCATTCCCAATTGAAGGGGCTGATAAACTTGCAGAAGATTGTAATGAAGTGGCAAGTTTAGCTAAAGCAATAATGCAGTTACGCCAGGATAACAAGAATTCTAAGGCAGCATATAAAACGGCTAATGATCAAGGATATGCTAATGGTAAACTAAGCCAACTTGAACATGAATATGTTAATCAGATGCTGGAGTTCGCTTGGGAAAGTTCAGTAGGTGAAACGGAAAAGATTAAGGAAGAACGTGCCAAAGCATTTGGTCAATTGAACTTAATGATGTGCGAAGCGGCTAGAAAATAGAACAACCTATGAATTTAATTAAAATTTTATTATCTGTCTTGTTTTACTTTACAGTGACAACGGTTCAGGCAGCTAATCAAGCATGTTTAGAACATGCAAACGTGGCTGGAGAAGTTATGGGATGGCGGACTACAGGTAAAACATTGAAGGAAAGTAGGGAAAATCTAGACATTGTATATGGAATGGGGAGACTTTCTACACAAAATTACCGCTATTATAACTCATTGTTAACAATGGCTTACCAGGAGAAAATGGGTAAAAGCAAAGCCGAAAAGAAAGAGCTTATTAAAAAATTTATGAAAAAACATTATGATATTTGTATGACCATTAACTCTTAGATTGGATAGGTAAACAAAGAAAATTGTTTAATAACATCAATTCCGTAATTCTGACTTAAGCTCTATACAAAGCCAGATTTTTTGTCTTTAGATGGTAATACTGTTTCACAGAATAGTATTACCATCTAAATTTTAGAGAGTGCAATCCACTCAGGAAGCGATATACAGAAAATAACGCTATAAGTTGGCATATAAAGTTATGCAATAGGTATAAAAATCCCAGCCTATTACTAGTTAAGTCTGTATACCGGTATATAAATTTAGATATTTTCTAGAGATGGCCTTAGTTAAACTATAGCAATAACATCAGATTTTATTTGTATCAGAATTCAAAATTACCCCTCTTTGACCCACAAAGTTAAAGACTTTTAGTATAGGCCTTAGCTTAATTCACAATACCATACCTAACCAAGATTCAACCAAATTGTTAAAGGAAGGTAATTAGTTGCACTCATAAGTTTTAGATGCTGGTTTACTTATCTAAAGATTATACAGATGAATAAACCCTTACAGAAATTTGATGTTGAAAAACACCCACTAATAGAATCCAAATTGATAAAATAAAAATATGGAGTTTGCCACTAAATAAAAAATTTAATATCCCCCTCCAATTACAACACTTTAGTCTTTAAAACAATCAAAAATTAAATATTTTATTAAAAATAATAAACAATCAAAGTATCAAATTAATTTAATGGTGAAGAATTCTCATAAAATTTATCTACGATCATAGCTTCAGTAAATCTTTTATAAAGCCCTCTATTCAATTCTTAATTTTTATGCAAAAATTACAAAAACATACAATTCATTACATCATGAATAAAAACCGACATTTTTTTACACAAAGTCTCCTCTGTGCAATGGCAACAATCTTGTTTACACAGCAAGCCTGTGCAGATAATTTATTTACACTCTTCCAGAAAGCAAAACTCTATTCTCCTCATTTACCTCTCGCTGAAGCACAAAAGGAAATAGCCAAGCAAAAATTAAATCAGGCGCGAGCAAGTAAAGAGGCTAAGATTAATTTCAGTGCTCAAGAAAAAATGGGCCAAAATAAACGCCCAGGGCAAAGTGAAATAGATTACCGTGTACGTAATTATGCAATACAGTTTTCAATACCTGTTTACAATAAAATACAAGATGAAACGATTTCAACAGCCAAAATTGGGGAAGAAATTTCTTTAGAACAATTCCAAGTGAGCTATAACGAATTATTGCAGAATATTGTAGACCAGTATTTTAAAATACTCAGCCTAAAGTCCAAACTTGAACTGATACAGCAACAAAAAGTTTTGGTTCTAGAACAAAAGCAAATGGCAATTGCAAACTTTAATCAAGGTATGGTGTCCATTACCGATCTAAAGGAAGCAGAAGCCAAGTTTTCAACCTTACAAAGTCAAGAGCAAAGTACCAATTTCGAGATCTATAAAGAATTAAGTATTCTGGCTGAATTTATAGGTACAGATGACGTTGCGTTTACTAAAAATAAGATTCCCGTTGAAACACTGCCACCGTTATCCTATGGGGATCAATCCTTATATAACCAATTTTTGCTGACAAATAATCATCAAATTCGAATCTCTGAGCTAAACTTAAAAGTATCTCAAAATGAAATAAAACAATCCAAAGCTGAAAAATATCCTGTACTTAATTTTTCCGCGAAAATGAGTCGAAATTTTGACTCTCAAGATTCCGCATTTACCAATAAACAGAATGGCTTAGATTATTTATATGGTCTTGAATTAAACATTCCGATGTATAATTCCGAAAACTACTTCAAAATTAAAGAGCAAAAAGCGTCATTAGAAAAAAATAAAAATGAGTTATTGTTAACGACTCAAAAGCAGAAAGCCCAAATGCTGGATAACTTTTACAGCTCGCTAGCTGCTATATCAAAAACCAAAGGCATGCAAGATGCTGAATCTTCATCTCAAAAAGCATGGATAGCCAACAAACGGGCATATGAGGTTGGCATGCGTGTTAATGCTGAGGTTTTAGAAGCACAAGCCAAATATTTTGAAGCAAGACAAGAACGCGTATCTGCATGGTATGAAGCATGGCAAAACTATCTCAAGTTAAAAATAACGACAGGCACATTGATAGAACAAGAAATTTTTGATCTTGATCAAATTTTCCATCCCTCCCTTACTCTACAGAATTAAGTTACAACCATGCTCAATAATAAAATGAATGACTTACCTAATTCTATTCAGATTTGGATACTTAACTTAAAGCGTTTAAACGTCAATGTATTAGATATATGCTTTGAAAATTTAATCGATCTAGGTACGCATGCTTTTCAGGATCAGAAGCTACAGGAGTTATGGGCATCACTCAAACTTCAATTAACAGCAGAACAGCCAGTTGTTATTCAAAAAAATGAGTCGACTTACATCATTGGCTATTTATTAACATATTCCAATACATCATCTATTATTGGCCTATCAATAGCTCCTCCTATTAATGAAGTCACTCTGGAACTAATACGTACCAGTATGGGCTGGTTATTCTACGAACAGCAAAGCCAAAAACTACAGCACGCTTTTCAAGCAGAACAGTTACTTGAGATTTTTGCTCACGTCGTGAATCAAGACCAATTTAGGGTTGCCGCACAAGAATGGATTAATCAAACAACAAGTTATATTCGGCATCGGTTTCCCCAGCATACGAACATTCAACTAAATTATTTAATGGTCGAAGGCCCACATAAAGTCAAATGGATCGTCTCGTCTGAGCTGTCTTGGACAGAAAAAGGCGCTGCCGATATGCAAAAATTAAATGAAATTGCGTTGCAAACCTTATTTTTACAACATGAATTACATGAGCATAGTTGGTTTGGTTACCCTATTTTTAACCAAGGAAAGATCCAAGCAATACTTGTGGCAAATGACCGCGCGTTTGAACACCAAAATACTCAAGCAGAGTTAAGTATCTATTTAAAAAGTAACAGTGATTTAATTCAGCCACTACTTCAACATTGGTATCAATCAGAACAGAGTTTAATTGGCCATAGCCTTCAATCTAGTCGTAATTTATTCAAAAAATACAGTTCAGATGGCCACTATACTTGGAAAATTCTCACCAGTCTTATCATCTTATTTTTACTCTGTATCACCTTAATTCCTGTCGACAAACTCGTCACTGCCAACCTAAATGTTGAAGGTAAAACTCGCTGGATTATTCCTGCACCAACGCAAGGTTTTATAGAAAAGGTATTTGTTCGTCCTGGAGATAAAGTCCAAAAAGACCAAGCCTTAATTCAACTCGATAATACCGATTTAAAAATTCAACTGGCTGAACAACAAAGCCTATTGGATCAAGCACAGCATCAATTTCGCATCGCAATGGCAGATCAAAATTTAACAGATAGTGGTTTAGCCGCAAATCAAATTAAACAGCAAGAAACCAAAATCCAAACACTACAAAGAAAGATCAATCAAACCCGAGTATCCGCCCCAATAACAGGAACAGTTATTGATGGAGACTGGATTCAACAAATTGGAACCCCTATTGAAGATGGTAAGGAACTCTTCCAGATTGCATCACAAGATGCCTATAAAGTGATCTTACATGTGGCAGATAAAGACATTCACTTGATTGAAAAAGATCAAAAGGGAAATTTAAAACTGACAGGTTTGCCAGATCAAACTTTCCCTATTCGTATTACCCGTATTACACCAGTCGCTTCTGTTCAAAGTAATGTGAATGGCTTTAAAGTTGAGGCTGCTTGGTTAGATTCTCCCCCTGCCCTGACCCCAGGTATGCAAGGTGTTGGAAAAATTACGGTTGGTAAAACCAACCTACTGCTTCGCTGGTCACGAGATTTCATCAACTGGATGAAATTAAAAATCTGGGCGAACTGGTAAAGCGATGCAAAGCTTATTCTCTGAACATTGGCATCTGGTGCGGCATCTTAGACCCCAATTACGCCAGAATATTGAGGTTCTACCACGCACGCTAAGAGGTCGTGCGTGGTTTCTGTTGTTTGAACCCATGTCGCAGCGGTTTGTGCGAGTTAACCCTGAAACATGGTATGTCATTACCTTATTAGACGGCCAATCCAATGTAGAACAAATTTGGGATAAAGCAGCAGAATATATCGAACAACAAAATATTCATTTAAATAAACAATATCGAGCAATTAGCCAAAATGAATTAGTCCAGCTTCTGACTCAGCTCTATAACAACGACCTGCTACAAACTGAAGTATCTTTTGATGCAGAGGAAATGTTTAAACGGTTTAAGAAGCATAAATTCAATAAATTAAAGCAATCGTTCTTAAATCCGATGAGTCTCAAAATACCATTGGTTTATCCAGATCGGTTTTTTAATCAATTACAAAAAGTCGCTCAATCAGTTTTTAGCATCTGGGGTCTACTCATTTGGTTGATGATCGTATGCCCGGCCTTATTATTGCTTGCCGAACATTGGCAAAGCCTAACCAATAATTTGTCAGATCGGGTATTGTCTACAAGTAACCTGTTAATTCTTTGGTTTACCTATCCAATTGTTAAATTAATTCATGAATTCGCTCATGGCTTAGCCATAAAAGCATGGAATGGTAATGTTCGAGAAATGGGCTTGATGTTCATTCTATTTATTCCCATCCCGTATGTTGATGCCACCTCGTCCTATCACTTTATTTCCAAGTGGCAAAGGATTGCTGTATCTATTGCAGGCATATTGACAGAATTATTATTGGGTGCAATTGCCATTTACCTATGGGTCTCCACCGAATCTGGACTCATTCATGCTTTTGCTTATAACGTCATCTTTATCGCAACTGTTTCCACCGTGTTGGTCAATGGTAATCCATTGATGCGTTATGACGGTTACTATATTTTGTCTGATTTACTTGAAATTCCAAATTTAGCAGGTCGAGCAACAAAATATTGGGTTTATTTATCTGACCGTTATCTTTTGGGCGCTAAAACAGCTCAACCTCCCTATGCTGCTGAAAATGAAAAATTTTGGCTAATTAGTTATGGTTTTATCTCTCCAATCTACCGCATCACCATCATGGTGAGCTTAATTTGGTTTGTGGCTCAGAAATATTTTTTCTTTGGTGTCATTCTGGCCTTTATTTCTGGATTTATGACCATTGTTTTACCTCTCTATAAAGGCATTAAACATATCTATCAAGGAGCGACATTGTCAAAATATCGTGATCAGGCAGTCCGACGTTTCTGGGGAATTCTTGCCACGCTTATCGTGATTTTTTTTATTCTCCCCTTTCCTTATTTTAGTACTCAGCAGGCCATCGTATGGATGCCTGAAGAGTCAATCATTCGAGCCAATGAATCAGGTCATATTGCAACAATCAATTTGAAAAACAATCAAATTCAGCAAAACCAAATGCTTTTTCAACTGTCTAATGCTGAACTCACCGAAAAATATGAACTACAAAAACTACAGGTTGAAGAATTAGATTATAAACTCAGACAAGCTTCACTTGATGATATATCGCAACAACGTAAATTAGAGTATCAAAAACAAGGTGCTGTGCAGCAACTTCAACAATATCAGACCAAATTTGAACAACTTCAAGTCTATAGCCCACTTGCTGGTCACTGGTTTGCTAAAGATAGCATTGAACTCAATCAAAGATTTTACAAGCGTGGGGATATCATTGGTTACGTCATCAATCAACCCGCTCAGATTGTTCGTGGTGCCGTTTTACAACAAGATTATGATTTGATTCAAACAAGGTTAAAAGGAATCGAAATCCGATTTAAAAACCATTTTGATGTGGTTTATACAGGCAAAATTATTCGAAGTACACCACAAACACAAAAGAAACTTCTCACTTCAGCATTAGGTAGTCAGGCGGGAGGAAACATCACCGTTGACCCCAATGATCAGGAAGGTACAACAGCTTTACAAAACTATTTCGATCTCGATATTCAATTATCACAACCGTTGGACTCTTCCGTATTTGGTGATGTCGCATACGTTCGTTATGATTTAGGTTATTCGCCACTGGCATGGCAGTGGATCAGAAAATTGCATCAATTATTTTTGGAGCAGTTCTATGTCTAATTTACGGGTGGTTCAGAGCTTATCCTTGCGCCCTTTTCATCTATCTAACGTTGCGCGTGTAGAACAAAAAGATCAGGAATTGCATAAATTAGAAATTTTCTTTGCCAACCTTTTAGGCTGGATTCCCGCAAAAAAAATTTCCAGAACACATATTCAAAAGTTTGCTCAAGCAATTTCACCGCTCCGAGACGCATTAAAACAGCTTGATCAAGAACAGCTCATACAAAAATTTCAACAAGCCATTCACGATTTATCAACACAGCCCTCACATGATACCGCAATCGCTGTAATTTTTGCTTGCGTAGGAGAAGGCATCTCCCGTGTCTTCAATATTTACCCACATCCTGTTCAATTTATGGGTGCCTATATTCTACTAACGGGCCGCCTTGCTGAAATGCCCACTGGAGAAGGTAAAACGCTGGTTGCTGGTATGGCAGCAACTATTATGGCGGCAACAGGAAATTTTGTTCATGTTCTCACGACCAATGCATATTTAGCACAACGTGACGAAGAGGAATTACGTTCTTTATTTCAGTTTTTTCAACTGAGTAGCGCTGCCATTTATGGTGAAATGGAAATTCCAGAAAGAAAGGAAAATTATCACAAGCAAATTTGCTATGTGAGTGCCAATGAAATTGTTTTTGATTATCTAAAAGACCATATTTCAGGCAAAGGTACTCAACCACGCCAAATTGAAAACTTACGTGCATTGGCAACGGGACAAACTTCTGATGACGGGATGATTGTTTCTGCACTGCACTTCTGTATCGTGGATGAAGCGGATAGCGTATTTATTGATGAAGCTCAAACCCCTATGGTTATCTCTCAAGAAGCTGAAGGGCTTATTGAAGCAGCCATAATTCACTGGGCAATTGAACAAGCACAGCAGCTTGTTGCAGACGTTGATTTTTCAATACTCGAAGCTGAGCATCATGTTGATATTGAAAAAATCCCTGTCAATAAAGAAATTCCACTTCCTCAGAATGTACGCCCAATATGGTATAACCATGCTTGGAAAATGCTGCTGATTAAACAAGCTTTGACGGCATTACACCTCTACCATAAAGACCAACATTACATTATTCAAGACAATAAAATTCAGATTGTAGACGAATCCACAGGACGAATCATGGCTGATCGTTCTTGGGAGCAAGGTCTACACCAACTGATTGAAGCAAAAGAAAAGGTAGAACTGACTAAAGGTCGAGATACGTTAGCGCGCATGACCTTTCAGCGTTTTTTTAGACGATATTTACTGTTATCTGGGCTCACAGGAACCGGTTTAGAAGTTTCAAAAGAACTCTGGATGATTTATCGCTTAAAAGTTTGCCAAATCCCGCCGAATATTCCATCTAAGCGTAAGCAATTTAAACATCATTATTTTAAAAATAATCAACAGAAATATATCGCGATTGCCCAGCATGCAAAAACAATGGCAGATGCAAATCGTTCTGTTTTGGTGGGTACGCGTAGTATCGAAGCCTCAGAAGCTATTTCCGAGGCCCTGACACAACTCAACATTGAGCATATTGTATTAAATGCGCGCCAAGATGCACAGGAAGCCGCCATCATTGCTGAAGCGGGTCACAGCGGAAAAATTACGGTAGCGACCAACATGGCTGGGCGTGGTACCGATATTAAACTGCGCCCAGAAACTAAACAAGCCGGTGGTCTACATGTCATTTTAACTGAATTTCATGAATCCGCTCGTATTGACCGTCAACTCTATGGTCGAGCTGGACGTCAGGGAGATCAAGGCTCATGCGTTGCCTATGTTTCAGGTGAAGATCAACTCATGCAACAAAATATCCAAGGGTTAATCTATCTACTCAATCTCATCCCTATCTATGTACTTAGACACTATTTTTTAAGTCTTGCAGTCAAACATATGCAGAAGAAATGTCAGAAACGAGCTTATCGCAATCGTATCTCAATGTTTAAACAAGATAAAAAATTAAACTCTCAAATTGGCTTTGCTGGAAAAATTTATTAAATGAAATACGCACTTGTTTTCTTCGCCACTCTCAGCTGTTCTACCTCAGTGCTTGCAGATTCATTAAATTTTGCATGTATGGTACAGCCTGCACAAATTGTTGAAATTCGCAGCCCGATTACAGGTATTTTGCAAAATATTCCAGTTAAATCCGGTATGCCAATTAAAAAAGGACAAGTTCTGGCACAAATCGAATCAAGTGTAGAAAAATCCGCTACGCAAACTGCATATTTTCGAACGCAATTACGCGGTTCAGCCAATACGGCACGTTCTAAAATCGAACATGCCGAAAGCAAAGTAAATCGTATGAAACAACTACTGGCGGAAAATTTTGTCTCAAAACAAGCCTATGACGATGCATATAGTGAGCTACAGCAAGCCCGTTCAGAATTGCAGACTGCACAGGAAAATATTAAACAGGCTGAATATGAATACAAACAAAGTCAGGCCGATTTAAATCGCAGAACCATTTATAGTCCTTTTAACGGCGTCGTGATACAACAATATATTTATGCTGGAAGTCTGGTAAATCCAACCGAAGGAAAAAATCCAATTTTAAAAATTGCACAAACAGACCAATTTAAAATTAATGCAATTATTCCATTAAAGTATTTTAATACAGTTAGAAAGGGACAAAAGCTAAAATTGATTCCCGAAGCTCCATTTGAAAAATATGCAGCAATCATTCAGCTTGACCATGTCGATCAGGTCATTGATGCAAGCTCTGGTACATTTAGTGCGGGTGCAACCATCAAAAGTAACAGTGTTAAATTCCCGAGTGGGATTCGTTGTAAGATGTATTTATAAAAATACATCTTACCCAAGAATGATTATTTTTCTAAAAACTTTAACCAACTATTTTCTGATATGGAGGTAATGCAGTACCCGCCTCTTCAACAAGAGTCATTAATACTTTATATTCTGCATAACTATTGTTTAAATAATCAAGCTCAGAGTCTTTTTTTTCATTACGAAGAATTTCACAATGATATTGATAACGTTTTTCGAGATAATCCTTATCTAACCCAAGTGCAATAATCATGAGTTCCTGTGACCAATGCATTTGCACGAGAATATGATCAATAACATCTCCATATGCCCAGGTTTGTAGACTTCTTAAATTGCCGTTTGCGAAATGCTGATGCAAAAAGTTTATAAATCGATCAAACTCCTGAAAAAATATTTTAAGCCCATAACTGCTTTCCCATCTAGAATTCAAGTTAAAATTTAATGCATAAAATTGTTCAGCACCTGATAGTCTTTGCATAGTATTTCTAATATCCGGGATATCTATTCTAATTTTAAGTTTCTTCGCAAATTTATGTTTCATTTCCTCTGTTAAGAAATGATTTGTAATATCCAAAGTCAGATCAATGTCTGGAGATTGAGTTAAACTCCACAATATAACTTTAAGTTGATAAAAAATACTGTTTTTATCACTAATAAATATGAAATGTCTCATTCCACTATTAATATTATTTTCAGCATCAGGGCGATTCCATTGAGGCTCAATAAAATCATAGTTTCGATAAAACCGATGTAACTCCAGATTTTTTAAAATAGGATGATGTAAACACCATAACTTAAACAATTCTTCTGCTTTCTTTATATTGCGAGGTGCTTCAATTTTGTCTAGCTCAAAAGACTGCTGCTCAGCACTCAGAGGTTTCAGAAAAGACGTTAAAACAGCTGTGACTGCATGATCAGGAACTTGTACAAGACCGATTCCCCACACTGAAAAGCGTGGTTCATAAAAACCAACCCCTGAATTCTGGACAGCCTCATAAAATACCCTGTACAAAGCATCGCCCTGTGCAACTATATCAAAATGTTCTAATTCTAATATCGCACATGGCTCAGCGGTGAGACCATGCTGTAAATTAATGCACCACTGCTGAACTTCCTTTGAAAAATATTCGCTGTAGTCAGAATTGGTGACTTTTTGAACCATATATTCCGCCCAATCTTGCAGCTTTTTACCCGCTGCAGGCGTATCTCGATGCTGTTGGTATAACTCATAAGCTACGCGCTCAGATTCATTCAGCGAAGGAATCTGAGCTGTAAAAATCTCAGGTTCCCATAAATAAATTGCACCTAATGACATTTCTTTGTCCTTAAATTAAATAATCTTATTAATTTAATTAAGACCTCATACTTTTAAAAGCATGAGGCCAATCTTTTCAATTAAAACAATTGTTTCCAGTTCTGTTGTGCAGTTTGTTCCAAAGATTTCAACCATGCATCTGACTGTTCTTCTTGACGGAGTAGAATCAGATCCTCATCTTCGTCTTTTGGTAAGATGCTCAACTCTAACTGAGTTGAAAGCAATGGAATTGAACAAGCCCACTGTGCTTTCACCGTCAAAGGAATCGATGCGATATGGTTGACCCATGTCGATACAAAACCGTTGACCAATCGCCAAGGGTTGATACACGCTTGTCCATCCAACATTTTCACTGCAATCGTCTTGAGACTACTCGCACTATGCTGGTTGCTCTGCTCGATTGCCGTCGCTTTTACTTGAATCGCCATATCTTGATTACGGCTACTTGCAAAGCGTAACTGCGTCCAATCCCATGTACTAATATCAATCCACTGCTGAGTTGAGTTAATCGTGATGTAGTTTGTTCCATCCGTCACGACCGTACCTTGACTAAAACCTGTCAGTTCTAATTTCATTCGCTCAGAACCATCGAGATCATTACTACGTGCCGCAATAATTGGTAAATACGTAGTCTGGCCGACAACAGCATAGACTTGGTTTGCAGTTGAAGTATAGGTTTCAACTAAACGAATATCGTTGATAAAGGCACTACGACCACTCAGATTTCCTTCAAGCTGCAAACGGATAGTTCGGTCACACCCATTACCCGCAAAGCTAATTTGATACTCCTGCCAGTTCAATGCGGTTTGTCCACTCGCTGCGTCAAACACAGCGATCTGTTGTCCGTCGACATATACCCCGACACGCCCCATATTTGCAGTTTGGCTTAACAAGCCTGCCATATCAAAGCTTAAGGTATAAGTCGTCCCGTTGACCGTATTTACCTGACGTTCAATCGCAGTTTGCTGATACAGTGCATCCTTACCATCATTCAAACGAATCCAAGCATTTGAACCCACGCCTTGTAAGCTTATATTTTGATTCGCAGCATTCTTCATTTGATCGCCAGAGTGCCATACTTCAAAAGCATCGAGTTTAAGTAACTGATCTTTTTGAGTCATCCAACCATCTAAACTCCAGCCATACACCACTGACGGGTTTTTATTGAGAATGGCATTATAAACACCTCCCCATTCAGTATGGAAAATCTCACGGCTCGTTAAAGCATTTTGTGATTGATGAGTTTCTAAACTTGGCGCATCTGCAACAGCTTCGATATATACCGTTAACTCATGAATCGCTGACGCAAGACTTGCATTAGATTTTTCAATACTGCTTGCCACCACTTGTAACTTCAGTTCACCGCTAAAGTCTTTAGGTGGTGTGAACTGTAGTGTGTTGAGATTCCAAGTGCTGATGTCAGCAACCGTATGCTGATCGGTCACCACAAACTGGTGTGAACCATCAGTTAACTTACTACCTAATGGCATGCCTGCAAGCGCAAGTTTAAGCTGTTCTGAACCATCTTTGTCCTGCAACTGAGCTGAGATACTAGACAACTGCATTGCCAAGTCTTCTTTGCCTCGATTCAGTGGCTTATTGGTCGAAAGTACAATGTTATCAATCATCGCACCTCGCCCACTTAAATGTGTCAATGGCGCATCAATATGAATTTGGATATTTTGCAGTTTACCCGTACCCACAAAACTAAATTGGATATTTTGCCAATTCAGCTGATCATTCGGACTGGTATTGGCATAAGTCGCAATACGTTTACCATCAACATAAATACCAATTTGGGTAAAGCATTCGCTAAAGCCTAAACGCCCTGCATAATCGAAACTGAGATTATAGCTACGCCCGAATTCAGTTTGTACATTACGCGCAATCCCCAAGGTTTGAGCTTGGAACAAGCCTGCATCATTGAGCTCTAACCAGTTATTACCATTACCAGCTTTTGCTTGAACTGTTTTAAGCTGACCATAGGCATTCTCCATGCGGTCGCCATTGCCCCAGATTTCAAAACCATCTGTACCAAACAGGTTGCAATCCAATCCTTTAAGTAATGTCCAACCCTCAAACATATTCTGTTCGATCAAGGTTGAAGTCAGGTCTGGGTTTGCTGCAGTTTCCCAACTGGTCTGGAACAAAATTTCTTGATTAGTAGTCGAACCAATATTTAGAATCGGTTGATCTGCAACAGCCTCGATTTCAATATTCAACCAGGTCATTGCACTGTAAAGCTGCCCATCAAAAGCTTTATAACCAACTTGTGCATAAATTGCTTTTTGATTACCAATACCTGCAATTGCACGATCACTGGCCTCATTCAAACTTGGCACAAAACGAATATGCCCAGCATTAGAATCGGCTTGATTGAAACGTGTGCCTACACTCACTAACTCCCACTGGTCATGGATAAACTGTTGTAATAAACCAGTTTGAGGGAGAGCACTAATTTCTATGCTTAAGACATCGCCATCTGTATCGAGCACAGCAAAATCAGACCATTTTAAAATCAGGACTTGGTCTTCTAAACCTTGAACAGTTTGAGCGTTTGCAGTTGGGGCATCATTTACAGAGTTAACCGTAATAGCAACCACAACCGTCTGAGATTTAAGCTCACCATCCGTTACATAGTAACTAAAGCTGTCTGCACCAAAGTAGTTGGCATTCGGTACATATTGATATTGTCCATTTGCTAATGGTTTCAACTGACCATTGAGAGGTTGTGAAACTAGTACAGGCGTTAAGACATCATGCTCCACATCTTGAGCTGTTGAAAGAAGATCTATCGTTACCGCACTATCTTCATTCGTCACTATCTGTTGTGCAAACAATGTCGGTGCATCATTTACTGCATTTACAGTAATCGATACGGTTACAACCTGCGAGTTTAGTGCATGATCAGTCACATAATAGCTAAAGCTATCCGTACCGTAATAATTTGCATGTGGCACATATTGATAACGTCCATCCGTCAATCGTACCAGTTGTCCATGGACAGGTTCCGTCACAATTACGGCATTTAATACATCGCCTTCTATATCCTGTGCTGTCGCCAGTAAATCAATGAAGACCGCAGTATCTTCGTCTGTGATCAGCGTTTGTGCTTGTAGCATCGGAGCATCATTCACAGCTTTGATATGAATCGTCACGCTGACCACTTGTGAATCCAGTTTTCCATCTGTGACATAGTAGCTAAAGCTGTCTGTACCAAAGTAATTGGCATTTGGTACGTATTGATAACGCCCATCCGCCAATTGTTCTAAACGTCCATATAGCGGCTGTAGCGTTATATGCGCGCCAAGTACATCACCATCGGCATCATAAGCACTTGCCAATGGATCAAAGATCACCGCTTGATCTTCATCGATCTCTATATCTTGTGTATTTAATACGGGTGCCGTATTTGATGCCAAAACATGAATACTAAAGGTATAAGGTTGGGAAGAATCTATACCATCGCTGAGTATAACCGTAAATGTGTCATCACCCACAAAATCCTTATCAACCAAATAGACATAATGACCTGTCGCAGCATCATAACTAATTGTGCCGTATTGTGGCTGTTGGGTGATTTGTACTGTCACTAGATTGCTTTCGACATCTTTAACGTAGCTATCAAAATCTAAGACCAGTGGTTCACCCGCAATAATTTCCCAATTTGGTTGTTGGCTAAAAATCGGTGCATCATTTACTGGGTTGATATCAAATTGTACAGTCGCAACTTTAGACTGCTGCCCATCGAGGGTGACAAAGTAGTAGCTAAATTGATCCGCACCAAAATAGTTGGCATGCGGTACATAGCTAAATTCACCATTGGCAAGCAAGACCAGCTCACCATGTTGCGGTGCAGTCACGAGTACCACGTTTTCAATTGATTTACCAATCAGTAAATCATTATCCAACACATTGCCCGTGAGGGTTGTATCTTCATCAAACTGGTAGTGATCATTCATTGCCAATGCTTCAGCAACTAAACGGATATTGCTAAGCGTGACTGAACTATCTGCTGCCCCAAAGCCAAGTAAATCAAAAGATAATAGAACTTCTCTACCAGCTAAAGCTTGGTCTAGGTTGATAAAGAATGTTTGACTACCATCACTGTTAATAACTCGCTCAATTCCTTGTGCCAAATAGTTTTGACCATTGGCTTGCAGGTTAAAGAGTGCATCTGATTGACTCAGATCATTCACTTTAAATAGTGCTTCGCCTGTTTTTGCATCCAGCAGCGCAACCTCAAAGGCATCATCTGGACCATTGTTATAGTCTGTTAGATGCTGATCTTTTACCGTAAATGTAAGGACTCGATCTTGTGCCCCGAGTTTAAAGGCTTGGGATAGATTGGTATGAGTCTGCTCAATTTCAGTAAGGATAATATCTTCATTGCCTTGTATCTGCACCGCACCTAGATGCTTCCATCCGGTTAATGTAGAACTTACGTTGTTAAACATATCCTGAATATTCAGATGTTGCTCACCCCATTCTCTTGCATTTAAATTTGGTACAACTAAACGGCTAATTACAAATTCATGTCCAACTTTGAAATGATTATCTAACTCATGCATATGACTCAGATCATTTAAATTTGGTAATATCCGCACTCCTGGCTGAATCAGACCTGTCATAATGTTATTTTGACTATAATTATCCGCATAACCTATAACATGCCCCAACTCATGTATCAGTACAGTTAACAAATCAATTTGTTTTCCTAAATCTGCCCGATTTGCCACACTATAATAAGAGTTAATAAAATTAAATTCACTAGATTCACCTGGGGTCTGGTCAATAAACCATCCCCATCCCCCTGCATTCTGAGAAAGGTAAATCTCCTTATCTTTTGTTGTATAGGCAATAGTACTATCATTAAGACTCTGGTCTAATTGCAGTCGAATATTCTCCAATAACGATGCATCTATACCAATATCTACCCAATATTGTTTGGCTTGTTCAAATACAGCCTCAATCTCGGACCATTGCATAATATCCACAACGCCATTATTCAAGCTCAGCAATGACATTGCTTGCCCTGACTTTTTAGGTAGTTTGATTTTGCTGTAGTCATCTAAGAGATAGCTTTTATGCGGTGAATTTGCATTATTGACATAGATTTGAACAGCTGTTTCTGCTGCATCCGAACTAAATCCAGCTGCAATTGCAATTGAATCTGCCGCTGCTTTATTTAAATCATAAGCTCTGACTTCCAGTTTAATTTCTTTCCGACTTAGGTATTTCCCTATATTTAAATAAACTCCATCAATAAATAAATCTTGTAAAATTAATTGACGCTCAATATCACTCAAGCCACTATCACTTTTAATTAATCTTTCAATTAAATCAATTGAGTTAACATTTAGCTTTAGCTGTAAATTCCTACTGGAATCTAATAAAGCCCGATATAAATAACGTTGATTGTCTGTAAAAGCAACTGCATCATAAATATCCTTACCATCTTTCTTACCATCTATTATATTTTTCATACGATCATCACGAGTTGATTTCGCTTCGATAATGGTAAATTTTTTCTCAGTGCTATTCCATTCAAGGAAATCAAAAATCCCCGAAGATTCTTGTCCATTCTTCGTCTGATAAGGAATAACATTACTGCCATTCTCATATAAAGTATAACCAATCTGAGATAATATTTTACGACCACTCCCTTGATAAATACTCTCTAAGTCATTTTCAAATGCTTTACCTACAACTTGTGAAATTAATAAAGCTTTAGCTGTAAGTTTTTCATTTTCTCTACTGATTGAAGCTAGATCTGAGAACCATTGACCATTTATCTTTGAAACATCATCACCATTTATCTTCGCTTCAGCTTCAAGCTCAGCCCAATACGAGTCTGCATAAGCAGCCGCGTCACTATGGTTTTTATCATCTTCTTTTGCATTTAATCCTTTCACAATTGAAGAGTACTTAAAGGCCTTATCAACAACATAGCCCAAGTTATTTACGATCTCTTTAAATTCATGAGTTAAAATTGAATTAAATCGTTCTTGATTACTAAGAGCCACAGTACTAATACTAATCTTTAATGGTTGCAAGAAAAATTGTAAGGGGTTAATAAAATCGCCCCACTTCGTAAAACGTAAATAATGTCCTGCTAATAACGTCGCTTGACCACTCTTATATTTTGCAGTTATTTCATTTTTTCTCTTTTCATCTAAAAACTCATTGTTTGTAACATATTGGTTTAAAATAGCGTCAGAACGATCCTCTTCAAACACAACTTTTATTGTATAAGACAAAGCTTCTATCGCTACTTTATTCCCTTTAACATCATCTTTAAATAACTGATCTAATAACTGTTTTAGCTCATCAGGTAAATAGTCATTAAAATACTGTTTCAAGCTAATAAAAATACTAAATAAACTCTCAGCAGTTGTATTCATATGATCAGCAAGCTGTTTTAAGCTTATTGTTACATCATAACTAACCTCCTGAAAGGTCGCTGTTTTTTTAGAAGTACTTGGATTCGATATATTTTCTTTATCCGTCACCCCAATTGAGGCAAATCCAAAAAGCTCCTTTTTCGCACTTTCCAACATGGTTTCGAGAGTTTTCTTTTCCCCATTTTCCTTATAAATTGCCTGATATCCTTGTTCTTCAAGATAGAAAGTACCACCTATAGAAATAGTATTAGGTTCTTTCTTTTTCGCTTCTGGTTCCCCAGTCGTAACATCTGTAAGAACAGTTCCAACAGTTAATGCAAGTAATAAAATCTGTAGTGATTTAAGATCTTTATTATCTAAAATTGGACCACCAACAATGACACCTGTACCTGTTACAGCTCCAACGGTTAGGACCCGCTTATAATTTGCTTTGTTGATAATCTGGAGAGCAGCTTTATAATCCACAGCCTTTCCTGCTTTTACCAGCATTTCTCTTGCCAATTTTATTTGCTGTCCA
Organism: Acinetobacter sp. UBA991; assembly: GCF_002292065.1. Lineage (NCBI taxonomy): Bacteria > Pseudomonadati > Pseudomonadota > Gammaproteobacteria > Moraxellales > Moraxellaceae > Acinetobacter > Acinetobacter sp. UBA991. The sequence continues at coordinate 63,603 of NZ_DBBF01000013.1, forward strand.
GCCTTTTTCATAGCATCTTGGAGTTCTTTAGCTTTTAATACATTCTTCGCTTGGTTGATCAACATTTCTGTTGGTCTAAAAATGCCTAATGATGTTTTACCAGTTCCAGTAGAACCAACAATTTTTCCAGCAGGGAACCCAAGTGCGATTGAAGCCTTTTGAACATCAGAATCACTAGTCGATTTAAAATCTTCAATAACTTGCTCAAGTGAGATTTTAGAAAAATCTAGTGGATTCCCCGAATCATCTACAACTTTAAGCTTAGATTTAGGAATCTCAATATTAAATTTCTTAATGATATAAGCGAGTAATTCTTTTTCCTTTTGATGTAGGAACTCCATTAATATTGCAGCAGTGTGTAAATCATTAGTTAAAGTATTCTTTAACTGATTTAAAAACTCTCGAGTATGAGAAACAATTTCTTCAGTATTCTCTTGTAACTTATCAGCATCAACAGTAATTGTTTTTAGCAGCTTTAATGCTAAAACCATTCTTTCATCTTCAGCTGTATAGTCCGTATGAATTAGTTTCAGAATTTCTTTCTGAACAGCTGCGATGAAATACATTGTAGAAGCTTGATTTCGGATTAAATTAACCTCCTCTTCTTGAGTTAACTCAATATTATCATCCTCTTCATTCTGTTTATCGCCATCTTTATCTTCAAGATCATCTAAAGAGAAAATACCGATTTGATCATCATAGTAATTTTGATAGCTTCTGTGCCATTCAAAAACACTTTGCTGGTTTTCAGCTAAATCAAATTTTTTCGGCATAGCTTCTGGAATTTCTATATAACGTGTTTCGTAACGATTTAGTTCATTTAATACTCGTTTTTTTCCAGATCGATCAAGCGGAATGTCCATTCCTAAGCCTTTATCTCGATGGTTAATTGCTGCATCGAGAAGCCCCTTCAAATCCCATGAATATAGCGTTTTATAAGATCTCCAGACTTTTTCTTCTGGTACATATTCATCATATTGCCAAACAATACTTTGTAACAGACCTTGTGCAGTAACTGCTAATGTTTGTACAGCTCCACCAACAATTGGAGTTGTAGCACCTAAATATACAGGAACACCAAAAGGATCTTCGATAATTCCAAGCTTACCTCCTGATTGGACCGGTTTAGTTTGGTTTAACCAATCAAATTCATTAAAGTCAAAATTATAATCAGCTACAATGGCATATAATTTACCTTTGTATACAGTTAGCACCATATCTGTTGCTCGCTGTATATCTAACCTCATGAAATAATCTCTATAAGAATAGCTCGTTCCAGGTACTTCAGGTCGAAGCGAGTTCGGTGCTAGAGTTGTTGCATCTTTAATATCGCCAGTACGTACATCAAGATCTAGTTTTATTGCCATAAAACCTCGCCCATGATCATTCGTAGTTGATAATAGGAACTCCCCTGGTAATACTCCTGTAATTAACTTATCTGGACCTCTACCTTTATAAGATGGAAGTTTAGAACTATCAACAACAAATGGATCTTTAGATAGCCCTACTTCATCTACATAATTACCATCAACATCGATTCTATTTAGATCCAGAATATAAATATTGCCTTGGTCAAAATTTGTTTTAAAGCCTAGAGCCTCACGGATATTGGTTGCAGCTATAGCAAGATAGCGATCATAGCTTAAAGCCATATCAGACAATCCAAACTTAGATGGGAGTTTTACGTTAATTTTTTGCTCAGTATTTAAATAATCATCACCATACGTATCTATATTCACACGAACTAACGAATTACCATCATTTCCTTCCGCTATATATAACCAAGATTGGGTGGCAATAAGACTTCGAACACTACTGATATTCTTTAACTGAATGGTATATACAATATTATGAGAGTGCATATCCATTACATAGATTAACCCCTTAACACCTGCAATAAATGCAGTAGAACCATCAAGACTAAATGCTATTTGATCATCGTAATGACTGACAAAATTTAAAGGTTGACCCTTTTCATCTTCAGTAATTTTTCTAACCACCTCAAGCTCATCGACTTTATTAGTCTGTTTGACAATCTTTATAGAATCTCGCCCTGAAGTTAATACAGAGTAATTTTTTATATTTTCTTCACTGTAGTAGGATACAAGCTCACTATTAACGGGAACACTATATTGTTTTCTGACTCCATTCTCATCAACATAAATTGAGTATCTTTGTACTAAAATATAATGCTGAGATAAAGATATTTTCTTACTAACATCTAATTCTATTTCCGATTTAGACAAATTAATATTATTTCTACCAATATCATAGATGTGATTAATCAACCCTCTGTCTGGATTTTCTTCAGTTGAAATAACACCACTTTCACCTTTTGGAATAATCCAAACTTTGAAATTAAAATCATCAATTTTAGCACCCAATGGTATTAATTTATCCATTGAAAGTTTAATTGTATTTTTATCCTTATCCTCATTAATTTTATAAGTAATTTTATTTATTTCCGGAGTGTTTCTCTGAATATTACTTTTAGGAATTTCAACAGAAATTTCATTGTCTTTCATTTCTATAATTGGCTTGGAATGATAGCTTCCTTCTAGCGTATAATTTATAAAATTAAAATTAGTTGAATAATCCCACATAAATGCTCCCATGAGAGCTAAATACCCCCCACCAAAAGCGATATTCATGAGGTTATTAATGAATACTCCATAATCAAAAGAAGCACCTCTTACTTTCATTTCACCGTTCTGTTTATTTATAGATGAAACTGCTGTAGTAACAACTAATGTTCCACTAACTTGAACACCAGTATATGGCGGGCTGGCAGTTTTCGCTGTTCCATCTGCCATAATGTAGCCATTATCGACTAACCACCAAATCTCCTTTTCAATACCATTTTCATCAGTAATGACTCCTTTTCTCCAGAACTGTACCTCCATTCCTTCTTGTATAATTTCAGCCTTACCTGTCATAGGATTAATATATTCACTACCAACTTTTAGTGATAGCTGAATTGGTAAGTTGGCTTGGCTATCACCGACATTAATTTCAACTGCAGCTAACGCAGCTAAGTAATCCTTAGCTGGAGGAGTAATTCCCAACTCATCCAATGATCTAGCCTTGATCGAAACTTCAGTACCTTCTTTTACAGCACCTGGCGCAACCATTAAAATATTGCCTTGTTCATCCTGAACCACAGCACCTTTCTTGGCATCTACGACCGCAGAACCAATTTCAGGCTGTTGAATAATCAGGCTAAAGGTATATTGGTGGCCTTTATTGATCACTGTAACTTGTGCAATACCTGTTGCTTTTGCATGAATCAGACCATCAGCACTAATTTCTGCAATACTGCTGTCGCTGATATAGTATTTAGTACCAGCAGAAGCCGCAGAAACCTTATTCCCATCAACATCGGTCACTTTAAGTTGACGCTCACCATTGAGTGGTAAAGTCACTGCTTTTGGATAAACATCCACTTCAAAGCCATTGTCATCCAGCTCTGGTTCATCACCATATAAACTGACTGAAATTGCATTCACCCCTTCAATACCACGAGCAGATACATGAATTGTTGCGATACCAGCTTTTTTGGTCGTGATATTACCTTGCGCATCTACAGTGAGCACATTCGGGTTATCACTGACAAACTGCAAATAATCAGCCGTTAAGATAACGCCACTTTCATCTTCAAAGTCACCTTTGACTTGTAAGGTTGCTCCATTACCCAGCGCCAATGCCGCCAAACGTTCGACATGAATTAAAACTAACTTGGCATCACTCACATAGATTTTCAGTTCAATTGGCTGACCTTTGCTATAACCATCATCTGCTTGTAGTGTTACTGTCGCATAACCTGAGAAGCCTGCTTCTGGTTTAAAGCTAAGATTCTTACCATTTGGTGAAAGTTGAGCAATACCATGTGTATTACCTAGAATATTCCAGTAAACCGTATCACCCTCACGATCAACTGCAATCTGCTCCAATGCACCGCTCACCGATAAATCTGTATGCGTTTTTAAAGCTTGTTTGCCCTGTTCGACCACATTGACTGGGGCTTGGTTTGATTTCCAACCATAGTTGGCATAGAGAACTTGTAAATCGGTATTATTGACAACGCCATCACCATTTAAATCAAATTGCTGTTGTCCTGCTTGTGCTTGTTGCCACAACGCACTATCTAAGCCATCGACATAGCCATCACGATTTAAATCACCCACTATAGATAAACGAACCGCAACTGAACCTGTTCCTTTTACAGCCAACTGCTTAAAGCCTGCCGAAGTGATTCGAACCAAGGTAATGGTACGATCACCATGTCGCTGTTGCGACACAATGTTTGTATCTGCAACAACAATGTCTTGAACATTACCTTGTGTTTCTATTGCCACTAACACAGCACCAGTAGCACCCATTGCTTTAATGGTAGATGCCAATTCTGACTCACGAATCGCAAAGTCAAAATACTGTGTTTGACTGGTCAACTCACCCTGCCATTGCGGCAAAGATTGGTTTTGGTTGAGCCAATCTACACTTGCACCCAAATAAGCTGTGGTTTTTTCCAGACGGACTTCACCTGTAGATGAGTAACTATAGCGTTGAACCACTTCACCTGTAATCAGGTTACGCACCAATTCCAGCTGATTCGATTGATTGTATTTATAGACTAAGCTGATCGCCTTCGCTTGCGCATCTAGACCAATCACTTGGCTGACACGCCCTTGGCTGTCACGTTTAAACTCAATACTTTGTGAGCTTTGACCACCGACCAATACGATATTGTTTTGGCTCACCAACCATTGTTCACCATTGGTGAATGTGACAGACAATACTTTGCCAGTTTGATCTAGTACATAACGCGTACCATTTGGTGCAGTTAAGCTGAAATAGCTTGGTGCCCATGCGAGTCCTGTCGTTTCGTTATATAAGCTTTGCCCTTGTTGAACAAGCGTATCTGTATGTAAATCAAATGCTGTATGTGCGGTTAAACGCCAGCCTTGGTCATTACTAAATTGTGGAGTGAGTTGACGAATACCAGTACTTGCCCCATTTACATATTGGGTCTGTAAATTCAAGCTAAAGCTTAGATATTGCGTTTGTATTGCATGGGCACCTGTCATTGCCTGAGGAATTTGCAGCCAGACTTTTGCTCCAGTTTGCCATGCTGCAACGCCGCCCACACTATTGGTCAACCGTTGATTATGTGTCAACTGAGTATCAAATAATGCACTGCTCCAGTTAGAGAAATCGCCCTGTACACCTGCGGTAATTGAACGAACTAAATCAAGTGTTTGTGACCCAATCTGTAACGTTGCATCCACATGACTGGCTTGATTCAATTGTTTTGCACTGCTGCTAATTTCAATATTGGCATAAAGTTCTTCAACACGACCAACAAGGTCCCACGCTGTCAAACGTAACTGATAAACACCATTCGCAAGTAATGCTGGATTTAAAGCAAAAATATTGAGGTTTTGATTAGTTTGTACTGCTTTAAGTGCAATCTCTTGTAGGCTCTGCCATTGTAATGTCCCAGTGCTGTTACGCGCTATTTCTAGCTTATAGCCCATCAACTGCTGTTCTTTGATAAACGCCATCAGCTCAGTCGTGCTTTCAATCACAATCGGTGCTGTAGTGATTGCAGCACCACTCAGCTGGCCTTGCCATGTTAAAACAGGCGCGACGTTATCCGATGGATCTTTGACTCGGATTGTTTCAGTTCGTTGCTGACTAAATCCATCAATATCAATAGTTGTCGCCCGAATTTCAATCAATCCTGGTTGCTGTCCAGTCAGTTTAATACGACCGGTCGAATCTAAAGTGACTGCCTGCCATTGATCCGTACCTAATGCACTACCACGTACTTCAATCACAGTATTCGCAATGGCACTGAAGCTATCTGCTCGTACCGTTGCTGTCACAATTTGTCCTGCAACAACAGGAATAGCTGGGGTCGTCTCGATATGTAAGTCGGGTTGATATGCTTTCTGCTCTGCAACAACATTGAAGGTTATTGCTTGGCGGACCGTATCATAACCATCTGAAATACGTGCATAGAATACAAATTTTCCAACTTGACCCGCACTTGGTGTCCATGACAAACGCCCTGAAGTCGCATCGTAGTAAGCACCTTGCGGTAACTGTTCAAAACTGACCGTAAGCGCTTGGGTTTGTACTGTACCATCTACATCTGAAACATAGATATTACGTTTGTCGCTTAGGCTATTTTGAGCAGCTTTCAGCACATCTAATTGGAACGCTTGGCCGACCAATAGTGTTCGATTACTGCTCTGAATGGTAGGTGCTTTATTAATATCCAATACACGGACTTGAACCGTTTTAAGTACTGAAAGCTGACCATCGCTCACCATAAAAGTAAGATCAAACGCTTTCTGATCGCTTAAAGCATTATTTACCGTGTCTTGTGCAGGTGTCCATTCAACATAGCCTGTGGTTGCATCGACATAGATGCCCGCTGGTGTATTCGCATCATGTACTAACTGATAACGTAACGCATCATTATCGCCATCTTGGGCCAATAAATTAAATGAAAGGGTTTCACCTTCATATACCAGTTGTAATGGTACGCTGGTAAATACAGGCTGTTGATTCACATTGGCAACTTGGATTTGAATATTACGATTGAGCTGCGCACTCCCATCCGTCACGCGAACACTAAAGTTATATTGACCTAATTGCGTTGTCCCTAAACTGCTTTGTGCAGCAAACATGGATGGCAACCACTTAAATACAAGCTGGCTTTGACCATTCCCTAGTGCTTGCGTTGTAACATTGACCCCTCGAGGTAAGGCACTAAAGGACCAATACAATTGATCTAAGTCTGCATCCTTGACCGTCATCGTCCATGTCAACTGCTGACCTTCTTGGGCCTTCAGAATAATTTGATCAGCTTGCTGTTCTACGCTACCACCTTGTTGTACCTGAACATCAAGCAATTCTGGTGCAAGATTGTTTGCACGTACGACAATACGAATATCCTGTGCTACTACATTCGGTACAGCAACAAAGCCTTCAGGCACGGCATAGCCTAAATCTTTAGGTGGTAAGCCCTGATCAGAAACTTGGACACTTAAATCATATTGGCCAATTTGGCTCGCAGTTGGAGTCCAAACAATTTCAGCATAACCATAAGTGGTACTTTGCAGAAGTTGAGCACCTGCAGGTAGACCCTGCACGATATAATTCAAGGTATCTTGATCTAAATCAATTACTGCGACTGGAATACGAATTTGTTGCCCCACCACAGCGACATTTCGTGTAGGCACACTGAGGCTAGGTGCTTCGCTATAACTTCTTACCGTCACAACAAAACTCTTACGCTCAATCTGAACTTGATTAATATCACCATCACCATTGTCTTTTGCGGTTACGGTAATGGTGTAATCACCACGATGTCCGGCTTGAGGTGCAAAACGAATCACCCCTTTAACATGACTACCAGACTGGACTTGGGTATAGGTTGCAAAGTTTGGTAAGCCTTCAATTTGTAGTTCAATTGGATTACCGTCTTTATCCGTTGCCGAGACAGGAATCTCAATGACAGCACCTTTATCCACAATTACACTTTCAAGTGCACCGATCTCTGGAGTACGGTTTGCATTGAGCACATTAATGCTAAAGGTACGCTCTGTCGACAGTACTTGACCTGTTCCATTGCCATCATCTGTTGCAATGACCTTCACCTTATAAATACCCGCCTGTTGATAGGTCGGATTCCAATAAATTTCCAAGGTTTCAGGATCAAATGTCGCACCTTCAGGTAAACCTGTCACTTGATATGTGACCGAGGCAGGCACATCAGACATCTGAACAGCCTGGCTTTGAGGGTGTGATTTAAACGCGGGTTCAAAGCCAGGGTTATCTGGGTCAAATGCAAAAACACTTAAACGGAGACTTGCCCCCTCCAATACCGTCCATGTCGGGCTAGATTCGAACTGTGGCGCAGCATTGGCATTGTTTACCACCAATGTGAGTGTTTGAGTTACAACAGTACGTACAGGAATGCCCCCATTAGTTGGGGTATAAGTTGCCACTAAACGAATTGGGATCTCATAGTTACCCGCCTGAGCATAACCTGGGGTCCATTCTAACCATCCGGTTTCTTTATTCAGGATAGCGCCACTTGGTAGCCACTCTGCACTATAGCTTAGTTTGATTTCCTGTCCAGAATACTGCATCAGTCCATGAGGTAGATTACCTGCCAGTTGTAAACTAAAACGTTCACCTTCCCGTAATTGCTGTGCTGCCACAGGCAAGAGCACTGGTTTTTCATATCCTTGCTTGACCGTAATATTAAACTGGTAACGACTTTCATGTTTGGCATCTGAAACGACCAACTCAACATTTTCATAATAACCCGCTTGGTCAAACGCAGGTGTCCATGTCAACCTCCCAGTTGCAACGTCGAATTCAGCACCCGCTGGTAAATTACGTACCGCCATGCTCAAACGATCGCTGTCTTCATCCGTAGCTAACAATTGTTGGCTCAGGCTTTGACCTTCTGTTAAAACAATATCTCTGATTGCAGCAATAACAGGGACATGATTTGCCCCATCCACCTGAAGCTTGAGACGTTTAAGCGCAACGCCCCCTCGACTGTCGACAACTTTCAACAAGATCTCACTATCCACTCGATCTTGAGTTGTTGCTGTCCAACGAAGTTGCGCATGTGCTTGATAACCTTGATCAGAAGGTTGTCCCGTTGTGGTTGCATCAATACTGACACCTTGAGGTGCCTCAACAATGCTCCAATAGAACTGATTACCATCTTGATCAATCGCGGTTAAATCTAAAGCCCAGCTTTCATTCACTTTAGCCTTAAGCTTCGTCTCATCAAAGTGAATCACTGGCGGTTGATTATCATAAGGAAGTGCATAAATCTGATGTGCTAAATCAAATTTTAATAAACGTGCAGCATCTTTAGACACGGTTAAGTCTTCTGCTTTCACCACAGAGACCGTAATACCCGTTAAACTTTCACCAGCTTTTAAACTGCCGCCATGGGCTTGTAAATAACCACTAATATCCAATAACCACAATTCACTCTGTAATCCTTGACCTTGTGTTGCCGAAACAATGCCACCATTAAAGTAGTGACCCGGATCAAGCAACAATAATAATGGGCCTTGGATACTATCCTGACCAATATTGGTCAGTTTCACATCATAACTGACCGTACCATTGAGACGATCGGCACGCGTTTTTTCAAATTCAATGTGAACAAATGCGCTGTAATCGGTGACTGTCGTAAATGCTGCGGTATAGACCCCCTCAAGACGAGTCTGTTTCGCACTTTGTAGGTTCGATGAGACCTCAAGTCGCCATTGACCTGCTGCAATATTTGGTAAAGTCAATGTCACGCTGTTGGTTGCTTTATCCCATTGCACTGATTCAGGCAGCAGAACTTGATTGATATTTTTACCAATTCCGACAATACGATAGTTCGCTGGATTCAATACACTCGCAACATCTGTACTATCATTTCCATTGTTGCCCAACCACATCGCCTGATCAAAGCTTAAAGTTGCATGACTCAACGGAAGAGGTAAATATGCTCCATCCTGAATTGAGCTAGCAATCACCGTTGGTGCTTTAATCAGTGCAATCTCGTCAATACGATTGGTTTGTGCCACCAAAATTCGCTGATCATGAGTGATAATAATGGACTCGCCGCGTGAACCACCTTGCGCCAGTTGAATAGCCTGACGTTTGGCTAAGCTGATCATCCAAACAGCAGCATTGTCTTGCTTGAGCAGTGATTTGCTACTACTGGTGAATTGTTGACTGTTATTGGCAGAAGCAAATAATAAGCCTTCAAATGCGGTGTCCTTTTGTCCAAACACCAAACTATCAATTAAACCATTGAGAGTGTATTCAATCTCAGCCCGCCCTTTAGTTTTACCTGTCAGCGGTAGACTAATGATATCGGTCTTACCAATATGAGAAAGAATATTCGAACTTGTCCAACGTACAGCCCATAAGCGGCCATCTGGTGCAAAACTTAAATCAGAGACCAAGGCATTAGAGAAGTGCGTCCATTGCTGTCCTACTGGCGCATGAAGATCAAAAATCTCAATCCCATTTCCAGATGAAACATAGAGTCGATCTGTTTCTGGCTCAACAGCTAAAGCATGGGTTAATGGCTCATTCGCAGGACCTTTAATACGCTCAATAATCTGACCAGTCGAGTAATCCAGTAACCAAAGCTCTTGGCCCGTCAACACCCATAATTGCCCTTTTGAATCGATCGCCATATCCATAATCGGCTGATCAAAGGTATAAAGTGGTTTTTGTTGTGTGCCGCCGTCTGTTGCATAAATAAAGAGTTGATTACGATATTGACCTGCACTCACGAGAATGCGGTGGTCTGGCAGTTCAACCATTGCCATTGCACCGACTTCGCCCTGACTCGCATTAAAACCACTCGCAAAAGCATTGAGACTAAACGGCGATAAAATTGAGTTTAAATCGGTACTTTGATTTTTATCAATTTGACCTGTTAAACCTTTTTGCGCTTCGACAAAAATAGCGTTATTTAAATAACTTCGATCTGGCGTTGCTTGAGGTATTTGTGTTGTTTGTTGCAGAGATTCATTGCTGCCCAATTCTGTCAATAATTGCTGTCTAGAACCATCATCTGGTAAAACTGAGTTGGTTACTTTAGCAACCTCTTGATTTCCTGCAATATCCGTTGCCACTGCCAAGAATTCATATTGAACACCCGCCTTTCCAATAAACAGCAACTCACCTTTTGCTTGCACCAGTTGCTTTTGCCAGATTTTGAAATCACCACCATTTTCAGCAACATAAAGAGTGACATGTTTGATACCACTGCTATCGTCTTGCGCAGACCACTGTACTTGGTAATGAACTTGGTTCGCATCTGTACTTTGCTGTGAAACAACTTGTAGCGTTGTTACAGGGCGTTGATTATCTAAAACATATAATGTGGTTTGGCTATCCACTGGTGGGGTATTATTGAGGTAAATGCGCGCCTTTGTCTCAATCTCTTCATTCGACTTTGCGGTTTCAATCGATTGAATGGTATACCCAACAAAACCTTTACTATTTCCATCTAATTTTAATAAACGGTGTAGATTCTGGGTTGAAAGCTCGCCTGTATTTGGATCAATGGCTTGGATCAACCAAGTAACAACGCGATTTTCTGCATCAATACCTGCACTCACACGCAAGATAAAACCAAGAGTGCCAGTGAAATCAAAATCACTGCTAAAACTGCTCCGATTTTCTGGAACATGAATATTGATATCCCCAATCTTCATATCCGTTAAACGAAGTGTATATGGGTCCAGTTGCTCATCAATTGCTGTCACTAAACGAATTTGATGCAATGATTGTTCAGCTGTATTCTGGAAGCTGATCTTGAATGGTAATGCAGTTTCACTCGGAACATAGCTTTTACCATCGGTATGCGGCATCACGGTTGGGCCTTGTACATGTACAGCATCCGTATTTACAGCCGCCATTTGCTGAAGATATTGCGTTAAGGCAAGTGCCTGCGCCCCAATAGGGTTAAAGTCTTCATCCAACAATCCTAAATGGCGTAAATATTCCAGTTGTGATTTACCACCTGCAAAAATATTAAAATTGATGAAGTGTTTATTATTTTCACTATTTAAAATCAGATCTTCAGGCTTAATATTCTTAGGTACTGGACTTAATACAAAACCACCATCTTCACTTGTACGTGTTTCATAATACTCAATTTGAGCTTTAAGCGCCGCAGGATCACCCGCCCATTTCGAGGTATCACCATACCATTTTTGCATTTGCTCAAAGAATGACAAGACACTTGCTTTGGTTTGATAATTTTCGCCCGCTTTGGCCAACAGAATACCTGTTGCTAAGTTTGCGGTGAGACTAAGAACCTGAACGCTCTCTCGAATCGCGGGTGCCTGATTTTCAGGACGTAATAATCCCCCTTCTTCTAAGGCGGCAAGCCAACCTTGCACCCATTGTGTTTCATCCGCAGCCAATGCTTTCAGACTCACATTGGCAGACGTGTCTTTTAAAATCGCATCACGCATTTTTAATGCATGTTTGATTTGATCCTGAATAAATTCAGCACGTGTAATTGGTGTGGCAGCAGCGGCAATATTAAAGCGGAAATCTAGGGCTAAAAGCTCATTTTTGGTTAAACGCTCTTCTGGATCCAAGAAGCGAGTCGCTAAACCAGCTGCAATTTTATTGAGATCATAGACCCCATTGTTCAGCAAACCTTGTGCTTTCCAATCAGGATGGATCATGTAGAGTTGTTCACGTAACCCTTCAAAATCCATATTGATCCATTCTTTCAGACCCGGATAGGTTTTGATATTGAAAGTAAAGCCAGTGAACCCTGAAGCATTGACGTCAAAAGCATAGCCTGGTGCTAGGTTAATACCTGAGGTATTTAATGTGCCGTCTAAATTCGCCCAAGCAATTTGATTCAGTTTATTTTTATCGGTTGGTGTGGTGCCATATTGTTGGGTATTCGCCTGATCACCAAGGATCGCACCAGAAGGTTGACCACCAACATTTGAACCAAAAATAATGAAAGGCAGATTTAAACCTTCAATTAATGATTCATTATAGCCCATCTCCACCGCACCAATATCCAAACGAACATATGGTGTATCGACGTTGGTGAGACTTTGCAGAGAAACACTATAATTACCCGTTTCACCTGGGGCAATTTGACTCGCGCCACCTAAGCCGATGGTCACATCAGGCTCAATGGCACGCTCTACCAAGTAACGATATGGCTCTACAATTCGATCACCATTCGGATTCGTCACCACAATATCATACAAGCCATGCGGGACTTGACGAAGATCAAATACAGCTCGGATATGTGTAGCATCAAGTACTTGCCAACGCTCTGGTTCTATTTCAAATACACCTGGACGGCTCAGCTTAACTAAAGCACCAGCCGAGAACTGCGCCCCATAAATGTCCATCGTGACCCAGCGATAATCATTCGTCCCGGTTCCACCTTGATCTGGTGTGACTTTCGTAATCGATAAAGGTAGGGTTTCTGCAATAATTTTTGCTGGTGTATTTTTGGCAGAATTGCTTGATTTCACTAGAATATAATAAGTACCCGCTTTCGTCGTTGGTACCAATAATTCTTGGTCAGGTGAATTTGCTAAAGTATAGGCATAATCATATTGCCCCGTACTCGGTACGCCTTCATAACGAATGTATATTTCATTCGAGCCACTAAGTGCACTCGAATCTAAACGTACACGTAAAGTTTCACCTAAACCAACCTCAAGTTTATAGAGATACTGATCACCACTGCTGAGTGTCAAATCTGTATTGGTATTGAGTAATAGTTTAGGTACCGTCACCGTAAATGTTGAGGCTGAAGCAGCTTCATTATTTGCTTCTGCCGGTGCAATATTTAAACCTGTTTCAGTATAAACAATGCTCCCCTCATACACTTCATTATAAATATCGGGACGGACAACAATATACCATTGACCATCTTGAACCGTCGGTAATAGCGCCTCAATGAAACCTGTATATTGTTGCTGCGCTGCCAATCCACCTTGATGAGTGAAACGGCCCAATAAAATATCCTGATTATCCCAAGTATTATTTCGAGATAGATAAACGGCATCAGACCACTGACCATGTGCTTGATAGTCTGCGACATTTTTAACGATATACTCAACGCGAATCTTCTCACCCGTTTTCGTTTGCGCTGGCAATACAATATCGCTGACTTGTAAATCAACAGGGTCAGGTTGAATAATGAGTAATGGCTGTTCAGCAGCAAGAGTGTTATTGAGATCATTTTCAAACTCTAAAACACTGCCTGTTGCTCCATCGCGATAATAAGCAGGATCTGTCACTACAAAGACATAATATGTCCCACTCATCTCAGTTGAAATCTGGGCTTGAATTGAGGCCGAGTACTCAGCATTTGCCGCTAAGCCGCCACTATGATTCACAAAGCCTAAAAGTTTATCTTTATTTAAATCAAGTACTCGGTCAGAAGATAAATAAATCAAGTCTGTCCACGAACCTTGATCTGATGGCGTTTTTCCACCAAGATTTTTTACGATATATGAGATATCGACTTTTTGACCTGAAATCACACTAGTTGGGCTAGTTACAGTACTTACTTGTAAATCTGGTGGACTAACATAGTTAATCGTTAGAGCAATCGATTTTTCGTTATTACCTTCATCCTTAAATTCTAAGACAGCCCCTTGATCATAGAAGGGTATTTTATCAATAACATCTAAACTTTTACGAATACTTGAAGATACAGGTTGATCATAATCTTTAACATAATTAGTATCCGCTTTTATAATAATATTAAAATGACCACCAATTGCTGTTGGCAAGGTAAAGGTCGCTGATTGCGTATAGCTTTGTCCAACTTTTAGGACATCGATTTTCCCCTCGACATTACGAATAAGCGTCTGCTTAATCTTAAATCTGTACTCATATTCACTCCCCCGATCTACAACAGGATAGTCAGACATATCAATCGTCTGATCAATTGATAGATAAATACCATCATACCAACCTGTTACACGAGTATCCCGAGTTCCTTCATTTTTCACTACCCAAGTAACCGTAACCGTTTCACCTGAATTCGGATTGGAGTTTGAAATTTGGATATCCTGAATGACTAAATCTGGCTCGCGGTAAATAATATCTAGAGAAGTCAAAGCTACATTATTTTGTATGAGATTATTTTCAAATACCGCTTTTTGATAAGACTCTAAAGTAGCTTCATTATATTGGCCACTAGTATTATCGGGTAAAAAATATAATCGACCATTGGAGTCCAGCTTAGCGTCACTAAATACATAGATATAATATTGACCATCATAACCAACAGGCACATTGAATTTCCCGGTTGTAGTATAGCTTGCCCCAGCTTTTAAACCCTGTGCGTTGGAGTGAACAACAGAACCTATCACTGTTGCATATTCTGGTCGATATTCAGGATAAGCACTGATGAGGATATAATCAGTCCATAACTGTGTACCTGACCAAACATCTGCCCCTTTATTTTCGACAGTCCAAGAAACATTCACTAACTCACCAGAAAATACTTGCTGATCGACCAGCACGTTGGTTACAGCTAAATCTGATATTGCTGCTGTCACACGTGAAGCGACTGCAGCAATATTGTTTTCTTTAACTTTCTCTTGCTTGACCTTATCGTTTGTGTCTTTCAGTTGCTTACTATTGGTCTGAACAACTAACTGTAAACCTGTCACTGATGGAGCCAATAAAGGAATAACCTGCTCTACAGTGTAAGTTTCGTTGTAACCCAACTTTCTAGTTTGAATAAATTCACCGAGTTTCCAACGAATAGTGGCTTTAGAGAGATCTGCATTATCAGCTAACCAAACTTCATCGGTCCAAGTCCCTTCAAACTCATCGGCACGGTTCTTCACCGTATAGCTAAATTGATAACTTCCCCCAGCAACAGCCTGAACTGGCGCTTGAATATCAACCACAGTAAAGTCTGGTGGTGAGAAACCTAAAATATCAATTGCTCTTGCTTTATAGTTGTTATTATCAACCTGTGTTGGATCATCCAAATTAATATTGGTTGCAAGCGTATCTTCTAAAATAGCATCATAGGTATCACTCCAGACCGTAATATAATACTTACCGGAATATGTCCCTTCAGGTATTGTGACCGTTATTTGCCCTAAATAGTCTTCTCCAACCTCAAGTAACCCGGTATGACGGATATCACCTAATTTTTTATCCCCTTTAGAAGGATCTGGTTGGCGCTTATCAACCGTCAACCAAACGCTATCGATCCAGCTATTGATACTACTTTGATCACCCTGCGTCTTGGCAGAACCTTTATTGCTTACCTTATAATCAACCGTAATTTTACTACCATGACTCGCTTGGTCTGGTGCAATCACATCGCTGGTCACAATATCGGCAAAAGGTGTCGGCTCGACATAGAGCTTTTCTACCCGAATATTATTATTTTCATTCGGATATTCATCGATGCTGTTGCCAGAATCAGATACGACGATAATATAAACATCACCGCGATAACGTAATGGTACGGTAAATTCATCTGTAATGGTGGTGTAGCTTTGAGTTGGGGCTAATGCTGATCCGCTATCATAGCGCCCAATCAACATATCATCAGAACTCAACTTACCATCAAGAGATAAGTAAACAGAGTCCTTCCATTGACTACTGGTGACCAATGGTCCCATATTGCTGACCGTAAATTTGACACTGCCTTTGCCACCAGCAATGATTTTTTCTGGTGCCTCTATCTTCGTAACTCGTAGATCTGGACGAGGATTTAAATCCACCCGTAAGATATCATCAGAAATTAAACGATTATTTAAACGTGCAGCTGCATGTTCATAAATTTGACTGTTCGTGTTTTTACCTAAATCAGCATTGGTCACAACCTCTAAACGCCATGCTCCCTCTAAACGCGAAGGGAGTCCTACTTTTTCTGTTCGAGTATAGGTTTTGCCGATTTCCAAGCCTTGCGTATAACTATAATTTCCTAAATAGATTGGAGATTTACTACCATCTAAAGAAATTAACCGAACACTATCGATCCAGTTGCCTGTCGCATTTTTACCCGATTGGTTACGGACACTCCAACTAAACTCAACTTCCGTCCCCTCATATGCAGTTTCTGGAAGTGTAATATTTTCTACAATCAGATCAGGATATTCTGCCAGTTGGACTTGGGTCGTTAAGCCTAACTTCTGATTATTCTCACCATATATAAACTCAAATACACTATTCCCTGTATTTGTACTCATATTTATATAGTAAGTACCAGACAGTCCATTTGGCAGGGTAATTGCCAAAGAATGTTCATAACTTTGGTTCGCAGCTAAGTAGCCCAAATGTTGAATTGAACCCAGCTCCCAGAGTTGCCCTTTGCCATCAGCCTGGCTGCTTAACCAAATACGGTCAACCCAAGTATCTTTATCTGTAATGCCAATCCCTTGATTGGAAACAGACCATTTTACCGTGGTTGTTGAACCACTGATTAATTGCTGAGTATTGTCAATTGACAAACTATCAACCTGTAAATCAGCGTAAGCCTTTGGCATTACGTCAACGATATGATCAGATTTTGCGGTATTGTTCGCCTCTAAATCATTTTCCCAAACCTGTTTTAAGCTATCTGTTTGAACAAAGATATAACCATGTTTAGTAAAGTTTGGACCAAATCGATATTGAACAGATGAAGTATAACTTGCGTCTTTTTCTAGCGCCCCATCATGGATAACTTTAGCTAAAACAATATCATCTGAATTACCTAGGATATCATCACTAGAATAAATCACCGTGTCTGTCCACGTTGTATTGAGCCCAGCACCAGTGCCAATATTCGATACAGTCCATTCCACTTTCAAGGTTGCAGGATCAGCAATTGTTTGAGTTGGTACACTGATGTTTGTAACAACTAAATCAGCATATTCTGCCTTCGCAATTTCAAGGCTTTGTGAATATTGATTATTATCTTCCGCATTATATTCAGCATTTTTATTACTTGCATCAGTAACAATAATAAGACGCCAATGCCCAGATAAATTCTGTGGGATTTTATAATTCAGTACAGATGAAATAGATGATGAGCTGCCGATTTCGGTATGGAGTACTTCACCAATTTTAATGTCACTACCATCAATTGCATCATCAAGTGATAGGTAAACAATATCCTTCACCTGAGCAGCTTTTGCACTCCCTTGATTGTAGGTTGTCCATGAGATATCAATATTCTGGCCACCTAGCAGAACTCCTGTCGTTTTCAAATTACCAACGACAAGATCAGGGCTCACCATTTCAATTACAGTATTTGCTGTATGGCTAACGGCATCTAACTCACGCACGTAATTATGAACATCAGAAGTCACCTCTAGCTTCCATTGTCCTAAGGCAATATTTGGTACGTTAACCCACACTTCCTGAACAAATTTTTCCCCTTTTGCAATATCACGATTAAAAGAGGTAGGAGAGATTGATAAATTATATATCTGGCTAGGGTTATTGCTATTAATCAATCGAACACGGTCATAGACTAAACCGGTAAAATCTGCTGTTCCCGTATTATTTAAGGTATATGTGAGCTTTACTTGGTTACCTGATTGCCATTGCGATTGAACCAGAAGATCAGAAATTTGAAGATCGGGTAATTTTTCCCCCTCTAAAACAATCGGCTGAGAAACAACAATATTATTTTGCGTATGCTCCGGCTCATAAGCAGCACCATAACTATCTGTTTTAACAAACAAATAATACTGTCCAAGGCTTCGATTTAATGAAAAATCAAGATAGGCCTGATAAGACTCTCCAACCGTCAAAGCACCCGTACGCGTCACAGAACCTAATACCGTTGCACTTGAGTCCAATGTTGGCTTGGTTGAAATATAAACTGTATCGACCCAACGATTAATATCTGTTGTCAAATTACCATTATTAGAGACTTTCCAACTCACACGCCCTAATTCATTACGACCTAATACTGTCGGGAGTTGAACAATTTCAGGACTCAGATCAGCATATGTTTTTATAATATTAAACTGGGCAGAAATGACCTGATTATTTGCTCTGGTATCTGGTTCTTTGATGTTTTGATTAACATCAGTCACTACAGCAATATAGTAACTGCCTTGCAGACGAGGTGGAATTGTAAGCGAGATGTCCTGTTGATAGCTTTCGCCAACAGCCAGATTTTTGACGCGATTATAGTTTGCTAAAATAATATCATCGGCATTCCCAATAATCGCATCCCGGCTTAAAATAATACGATCAACCCATTGACCTTCAGCGGCTTCATCACCACTGTTTGTCACAGTCCATTGAATTTTAGCTGTATTTCCTGCACCCACATTTGTTGGAACAATAACTTGAGAGACCCTAATATCTGCATAGGTTTGCGCTGTAGAACTAAATGTTGCAGCCAAACTATTATTTGCTTCAGCATTACCTAAAGAATTGACTTCGTAGACAATACCCTGCCCAGCAATATTACTATCTGCAGTAACTTCAATAATAAATTGGCCAATACCATCTACACCTTCAGGCATCGTGAAGCTGAAACTACGATTACGTATCTCACCAGCCATGATCGGCAAAGCATCCTGCCCATTAAATGCAACGGCAAAATTTAATATCACTTTACCAGCACTACCATCTGGATTTTTTGCACGGACAGTCAGTCGATCTTGATAATTTGTAGGCGTTGCCACACTTCCTTGGTTAACATCTTGCCATACAACGGTGACAAGATCTCCAGCCTGAATTCTTGATTGCAAAAATCGTAAATTTTTAACCACTAAATCTGGTCCAGCAATCACTTCAATCCGAGCTTCGTTATCATTCTCTAATGAACCATCTTGTTGGCTAAATTCAGGAATCGTATTTAAAGCATCGACTTTAACTTTTATTAAGAACTGTCCAATCGCATAAATATCCGATGGCCAAACAAAATTGAATTGACGCTTGATATCACTATTCTGAGCTAAACTTTGCGCTGACATTAAAATATCTTGGGCTACAACAACTGAGCCAGTCGTAATATTAATAATTTCAATTCTTTCTATCCATGAACCAAATGCAGGAGCCAGGCCAGAGTTTTTAACATCCCAATTTAAGGTAACGGAGTCACCAGACTGCCAATTATGTGCAGGTGTCAATTTAATGTGATCTACCGATAAATTAGGATAATTTCTAAACTCACTACTAAACGATATGACAGCTTGGTTGTTTTTCCGCGATTCAGATGTTTCCTTTTGCTGATTATAGAAGTCAGCTTCAACAATAACTTCAAAATCACCAACACCAAGGCGGCCCTCTGGTAACTTAATAAGTACAGTACGATGAATAGATTGATTAATTAAAAGGGCACCAGAACTCTGTTCAGAATATAAAACTAAGCTCTCAGCGATAATTTCCCCTGTACTTTTATTTTTTATCAAAACTCGATCCGTAAAATCTCCAAAAGAATTATTGTTTCCGATATTTGTTGCAGTCCAGCTTATCTCCAGCTGACTGCCTGATTTGATCATATCACCATCCGTACTACGTACTTTTAGCTCGTTTATCGATAGATCAACTCGTGAAGCATTGTTTTCTAAATCAATGACGACTGGATTAGAGGCTGCATGAACATATACCGCCATACGGAATGGTAGTTCAATATCATCACGATTGAGTTCATCAAATAGAATCGTATACACACCTGAAACGGTGACAACAAACTCTGAGCCCAGATTATTGATATCATTTCTTGAAATGACTTGCTGGCGACCATATGGATCTATCACGATCAACTGGGTGGTATAGTTTTGTTTCCATTGTCCATTGTAATAGTTATAACTTTGTGCAATTAACTCATCAAAATCGATAAATATACGATCTCCAGCATTTGCTGTAATCTGATATGCAGATAGCTCACCTTCAGGTTTAAGACGGTCTTCAACAATTTGTCCACTGCTAAGTTGTTGTGCCTGAGTTAAATCTAAAAGTTTAAAACCATAGACCTGTTGACTAAATGAAGCAGTTTGAACTTTAACCCTATAAGTACCTGCATTTAATGATAATAATCTGCTATTGATCAGATTATTTGAATAATCAGAAAAAACTGTATTCCCCGAACGATCAATAATCGTAAATAAAAGGTTTGAATCTGTCGCAGTTAAGAGATCAAAGAGTATTGTTGATTTTTTATCTATTTTTAGATCATAGATAACTTCTTGGCTGGCTGCATTTAAAATTCCAGATTTTTTATCATTTAAATGTAGCTGAGGAATATTTATTAAATCTATACTATCCACTTGGAAAGAAGCTGAACCAGAGTATTGATTATATTCTGAACTATATCCATTCGATGTATCATCAAAAACAATATAATAATATCCACTATGTTTCAGATTAATCAATGAACCATCTTGTGATGAACTCAAATTATTTTCAGTAACAGCTTGACCAAATTCATTCACAATCCTATAAGGAGGAACAGTACCTGATACTTGTCCTAGACTGTTGAACTGTATGGTTTGACCAGTTTCTGCATAAAACTTGTATACACGATTGGCAATTGCATTTTTTGAATAGTTTAAAGTTACAGATTGACCTTGCTGAATCACTGTCGCCTGAGCAGACAAGTTCATCCATTTAAATTGGAAATTTTCTGCATACGATGCATTATTAACGATGTATTTATATACACCAGCTTTTAAATAATAAGCAACGTTAAAACCAGTCCCAACAACTCTAGATTGCGCATCCAAAACAGAAACACTGTAACTATAAGAAGAATTATAAGTCGACTGGATACGATCTAAATAATATAAACCATCAGACTTTACTTCAAAATAAAATTCCTGAGATGAACCTGTATTGATAATACCAGACCAATTTTCTGTAGAGGTCATACTTTCTGGTATATTAATTTCTTCAGAGAATTGTGTGATTGGACGAATCAATCCTGACTGACGGCTTAAAATAACAGTATTATTTCCTGTATAGGCATCCTTAACATTCTCACCCGTTAACGGGTTATAGCTATTATTTAGATTACCACTTAATCCAATATAATAAACACCTGTTGTAATCGCTGTATAATAATATCCATCTCCACCATACGAAGTAGAATAAACTGCATTACCAGCAGAATCAAAAATTCGTGTTAGGAAGTTACTATTGGTGTATGAGGAGATATTCAAATATTCTCCAGCAACCAACATAATTTGATATAAGTCAACGTCTTTAGTGGCATTAGTACCATCGCCAATAGTAGTCGTAATTTTAAACTGCGTATCCGTTTTAAAACTCAACTCTTTAGCTGTAGCAAACGTATTGCCAACATCCGTGCTTTCAGTCAGATTTCCTTTGCTGCGGTTCAGTGTAATATGCTGTGTACCAGCGGTGCTATTTTTAAGTTCAAGATAATAAATACCTGTTAAAGTTGCATTATACTGTATGGGACCTGCTGCTCCTTTAACGACTTCGTTTCCAGATGAATCTAGCAGACGGATTTGTCCTGCTTGACCCTCAGAAAGTATGGCATTAAAGCTATCTCCCTGATTTAGTATAAATCTGTAGAGATAACGCTGATTGGTCACTGGTTGGAGCTGGTTTATTTCAGTTTGACCATTTTTCAGGAACAATTCTTGAGCAGTATTGAGGGTTTGGCCTACATTGCTATATGCACCTATGTGATCAATACGAGCATCAAATTGTAATGTCGCTGCCTGATCACTGTTGGAGTTTACACTGAGTGTGTAATGTCCAGCTGCAAGATAAATTCTTGCAAGCCCATTCGCAAATGTTAAGTTGTTATGACTAAAAATCTGACTATTATTTTGATTCCGTAAAGCCAGTGTAATACCCATGTCGCTAGAAGCAATGTTCTCTAGAACCAACCACCCCTCGCTTGCCATACTGAAAGTATATTCAGCCCGATCAGCAAGTTTTGACATAGATACATTTGCCGTTTGACCCAATGGTAATACAGATACAGTATTTAACACAGATACAACTTGTACGTTGAAAGCATTAACCGCACTTCCACTTCCACTTGCTCTTCTAATGATCAAATAAGCTTGATCGTTAGGTGCTATAAATGTATTACTGTTATTATAATCATTGCCTGAAATTAAAATCCGCCCATACGCATCTACAATCTGATACCAAAGCCCTGTACTGGTTGTAAAATCTAAACTATATTTTTGGTTTGGCTCTGTATTCAATTCAATGAAGGCCAAATTCTCACCAACTTTTAATTCAGATCTAATATTTTCAACATGATTCACTACTGATGACTTTGCAATATAGTCAACTAACTTAAATGAATAAGTAGGTGTATCAGATCTATTACCACTAAATACAAAACGATAATTCCCTGCCGTTAAATATTGTATAGAATAGTTATTTGTATCAATTACTGTCCCATCTTCACGAATAATACTAAAATTAGTATTTCCTAATACAGCATCTACAATAAAAGCAGTCGCTTTATCCAATTTCAGTGTGTATGTATGCACATCACCTGCTTTGGCAATTTGACTAGAAACCTGATCACCAATCTTAAGCGTTTGTTTAACTTCAATAGGTTTAGTGACTAAGATGGACGTTGCTCTAGCCGAATTGTATGAATACCCCCAAATCAACAAAGTATATTGACCTGATTGTATTAAATTATATTTAATCGAATTATCTTGACTACCAGATTGAGAAGAGGAAATAACTCTTTTTCCAGATGGGTCATATAACTCCCAAAGAACATCATGGTAATTTGAGCCAGTATTTCTTAAATCAATGAGCCAAGTTTCACCTGCTTGTCCATCCAAATTTTGTATATTTGCTTTTTGACCATTCGCTGAATTCACTGTAATTTTTTGATTCAGTTGAAGTTCATTGTTATTTGGCTTTAGTAAATCTAAAAACTGTAGATAGTACCCACTAGCACTTGATGAAGTATTAGAGAGTGTAATTTCATATTCACCAGACTCTAAAGAAAAATAGCCTCCTCCATTTAATGGAGTTTCATAAACATTCCCAGCCCCATCTTTTTTCTTAATTGAAAAAACAATATTCGAATTATTCCCATTAACTTTGTACAAAGATTGATTTTCAACTTTTATCTTATACTTTTGCTGACTATTATAAGTATTTAAAATCCCACTAACAAAATCACTTTCAGCAAGATTTAAATATTTAGCTTTATCTGTCAAAGTAAAACTTATACTTCCACTATAATCTGAATAAGAAGTAGGTCGAATCAAATAATTACCTGTTTGGTTAACTTCAAAACCAACATCATAATTATAATAACTTGGCTCAATTGTTTTTATATAATTACCTTGTAAATCATATATAACAAATCCCCCATGCTGATAATTATTTCTACTCAAATCATAAAGCCGATCTTCACTCAAATAAATTTTCAAAAACTTGTCTGGTATTCCTTGATTATATGAAATCTGTGTCAATATATTTAAATTCAAGTCAATCGATTTGTTCACGGCAACCGTCTTAAAGCTAAATGGGTTGGCACGATCATTTGGTTGACTATCATTCACTACAGTTAAATAGTATGTATCTGCAATGAGAAGGTAATTATTATTATTAAGAATAACTTCTAAGCCTTTACTATTTACTAGCTTATAATTATTACTTGAACTATTTAATGAGAGCTGTTCCAACTTCAGTGTAGTCATCTCATTGATTGTAAAAGTATAGCTTTTCTGCTGCTCAAGTCCCAAAAACTGGTCATTTACAGTTTTATTAAGCTCAATTACCTGTGGTTGTGAGCTTTTCTTCTTAAGCAAACTAAGCTGATATTCAATTTGAGCATTACTAGAATTTTCAATCAATAAAATATATCGATTATTAGAACCTTGTGTAATTAAAGCTTGATATAGCGTTGAAAGGGTTCCATTCGACAGCTTCTTTCCATCCTGACTATAAAGCGTGTAGCGTAAAGCTGATAAATTTTGTCCATTCGTAATGACATGATGTAACCAATATTCAGTATCATTCTGATTGTTTAACGCTAAGTTAAAAAATTGATAACCCCCTTTAGCCGCTAAAGTTACAAGTGCACTTTCATCAGTTACGATAGTGGCAAGTTTTGACTGATTTTGAACGACAAACTCTAAATTTTTTCCAAATATTTTATTTTTGAATTCAAGCTTATACTGACCTGCTCTCAACCAGAATGCTTCTAAAGACTGCCCTGTTAAACTATTTAGCGTTCTCGGACTACCCTCAAAAATAAAACCATCTGAACCTGTTATTTTTATGTACTGATAAGCCAACTGTTTGAAATCAAAGCGGATAAAACCATCTTCTGTAGTTGAAAACTCATATGTTAGCTGGTCACTTATCGCATTCCCAGCAATTGAAACAAATTGGTCTAATTGAATCATTTCAACATCAGCAACTTGTTCTATATGCTCTTCTTTGGTAACTACAAATTCAATATTCTCTTGAACTTCAGAACCAATATTTTTTACTGAAATATAAAAGTAAGGTTGCGTATTTAATAATTTAATAATTTCGTTTTCATTAACATAATCTAGGAAAAGTCGTTCACCATTTTGCGTCCAGAAATTAAACTCAAGACCAAGATTCTCAGAAATTAAGCTTAACCAGAATTGATTATAGCTTTCAGTATAAACTGCAAAGTAGTCCTGATATACACGGAATAACCTAACCTCACCAGCAGCTAATTGGTCAATGACAGTATGCGTATTGGTTAATACATTCACAGCTTGTGCTGCCGGAATAATATTAAATGCAACATGCATCGCTTGTGATGGTCGTAATACGAGTTTATAGGTTCCCGCTGATAAATGGAAAGCTAGCACAGCATTATTACTGTTAAACTCCTCACTACGTGAAAGTACAGACTCTCTATTAGGGAAACCATTTTGTTGGCCAAGACCGATTAAATCCCATTGCAAATTTTCATCGATTGGCAATTCAAAGAAATACGTTCCTGACTTTTCTATATTTAAAATAATATTTTGCCCTTGATAATCATTTAACAAATCAAGTTCATAAGCAGTATTTTCATTTGCATTGACTGACAAATGAATCTGCTTTGGTTGCTTCACAATATTGAATAAAATTTCTGTCTGATTATTATTTTCAATAACTAGCCAATAATTTTTACCAAATTCATTTAATGGAAGCCTCCACATAGCATAGTAATTTTCATAGACAAGCTCTCTACCATATTCATCGAATAATTTAAAAGTAAAATTACTAACTTCGCTACCATTTAGCTCTGGAATATCAATAAAATAATTAAAATCTGGATCAACAAGAAACTCATAAACTTGTGTATGTTCGCTTACTGCTATATTTTGGTTTTCTATAGATATTTTTTTCGGCGCTTCAACATCCGAAATATTAACTGTTAAATTACGGCCACCTCCTAAATCAGTCGGACTACTTTCCATAGCAAAATTTGGCACATAATTGTAATAAAACTGAATAACATAATTACCACTTTCTAATTTATAAAAATCCATATCAGTATATAAAGAGCGGCTTACAGGCAACCAACTTCCATTTACAACTTGATAAATATTAGCAGCATAATTATTTAAACCATTGTAATTCAGGCCATACCAACCAGAATTTTCGACATTAAACTTAAAAGTAAAAAATTGTTGACTATCATGTATATTAAAAACATTATCAACATTTAGACTGATTTTCTTGGTTTTATCTTCAACAATAAAGTTAAAATTTGTGATACTTTCAGTTGAAATATTTGTAATTGTTAAATATATAATCGTTTTTTGTTTTTTAGCATCTCCATAAATTTCAAAAATATTTACAGAATCACCAAAGTAATCAATAAATGAACCATCTTCCATCCACAAACTTACTTTTAAGTCATTATATTGACTCAAATTTCTAAAAAACAATTCATCTGTTTGATCTAGTGTAAGTTTATAGAATATTGTTCCACCCGCAGCCAATGAATCAACAACTGTTTCTTCTTGTTTATTAATTTCACTTTCAATTTTTAAAACTGGTAATATCTTAAATTCATAGCCAATTTCAACCAATTCCGGATTTACAATAATAAGATTATATATACCTTTCTTAAGGTAAACTTGGTTCACTAAATCATTATTTGTAATAAGAGATGCACCGACTATCCCCCAATATAATCTTCCGTCATCCTTAAGATTGGTAATAAAATACATTCCATCCTGTTCAACATTTAAGGATATTTTTTCAAAATTCTCAGTAGTACTACTCACACCTGAAATAACCAGTTCTGATTCTCCAACTGAAGTCGAAGAAACCACTGGGATTTCTGGTAAAGTACTATCAACCTCCTCAAGAAGAATAGAAATTTTTTGCTGCTCACTCCATAAAACCAAAATATAATTTTTATAATCGTAATATCGATTGAATTCAGCAATATTCTCTATTTTTTCACCAAGACCGAGCTGACCATCAAACACTTGAATTCCACTGCTTGTATACAATGTATATTGAATATTCCCCCCCTCTATTAGGCTTAAGTTATAATTCTTAAAATCATCAACACTAAATGTATAAATTTTATATGCATCTGTATTTGAAAAATCAAGCACAACATTACTATTTAATTCTATTTTTTCAATATTTTCATTGGTAATAATAGAAAATTTAAACCAATTTACTTCACCTTCAAATTCAATTTTATTTAACAATCTAGGTTCAGGTTTATTAAATTTAAGAGCATAAGCTCCACGCTCCAACCACAATGTTTTTAAACCAAATCCATCATTATAATTAAAGTATTCAGCATAGCCATCAAATATAGACCTAGATCCTTCACTTAGACTAAAACCCTCAAAGTCACTCGAACTAAATCTAAAAGTAACCCAGCCAGATTCAATTACTTGAAATCCAAAATTAGATTTATCTAAAATATCATCATATTCAAACTGCAAATTCTCATTTAAACCTATAGTTCTATTTTTATTTTTTGTCTCAAAAATTATATTTGTTTTTTCCTCAGAAGAGTTATTATTAACAACCGCATAAACATAATTAAAATCCGAATCCAAGCTAAATATTTCATTCGGATTTAACCCACTATTTATCAAAGCTCCATCTTCACCAAAAATAGTCAAATTCAAATCAGGTGTTTCTTGTTTTAACTTAAAAAGAAAGTCTTTATAAAAATTATCCGAGATTTTAAACCACCCACCACTATTAGCCTTAACACTAGGTATAACTAGCTCGCCATTAAATAAACCAAGCTCTAAAATATCTTTTTTCTGTTTTATTTCAATTTCAATTCTTGCATCACTATTAGATAATCCGTTAAGAATTAATCTATAAACCCCTTTACCTAAATAAAATGATCTAGCTTCATTAAATGCGTTCCCTTCCATTTCAGACAAACGGCTTGGCATAGTAGGATTAGGCACAAACTCATTTCCACCATTACTATCAATAAGCGTCCAATGTCCACCATTAAAAATCGAGGCATTAAAGAAATATAAACCAGCCTCATCAACAACCACTTCAACTTCTTTGTATTGATAAGAATGATCAAACCTATAATTAAAACTATTATCCTCACTTAGATTCAATGTTTTCTTACTTGAATTTAGAATAAAATTTAAATTCAAATCCACTTCGTTATTAGCTTCAATTATTAAAATATAATCATCAATCAATTCTTTTCTAAAAAGATCAACTTTATTTGTCTCCCCACCACCACGAACAATTTCAATCCCATCTAAACTTAATATTTTAAAATTAAAATTCCGAGAACCACCATCAAACTTCAATGAATAATCATAAACATCACTCATATTAAAATGATAAACTTGAAAAGAATTATCTACATTTAGGCTTAGATTTTTTAATACATTTTGATCCAAAAGTGGATATTGATTTATATCATTAATTTTAAAATTAAATGGTGTATTTTCAAGCTTATTATTAAACTCTATAAAGTATTGACCTGAAACAAGCCATTTAGCTTGTATTTTGTCAGTATCACCAGAAAAGCCAGAGAAAATTTCACCTTCTGGCCCAACTACTCTTACTGTTTCATAAATGTTGTTAATAAATTCAAAAGTAACTAGACCATCATGTTCAGCATTAAAGCTATATCTGATGTCTCGTGGAAGTTGCTCAGCTGTCTCTAAGATTCCTTGATTTAAATAAATTGGTTTGACAACAACAATGGGCTGAGTATGCTCTGTTCTTACATATTTAAATTTTATATCATGAAGTGTATCGCTTACACTATTATTTACTATTGATATATAAAGACTACTTTGCTTGTAATCTTGATATAAATTTAGATCATTACTTACATCACTAACAATAAGTTTCCCATATTGATCCCAAATAGAAATTTTTAGACTCGGATTATTTTTATCTACATTAAATAGATACTCATCTAAATACTTTGATTCGATCTTATAGAGAACCGTTTCATTTGGTTCCAATTCATTTATTAGTATTTCTGAGCCCGAGTCCAGATTTAAGACTGTATCTGTTGAAATAAAATCTAAATTAAATTTACCAATAGCATCATAATTTTCAACCGTGAGTTGATATATGCCTTCTGCCAAATAGATTGGTTTTAAAGCTCCTACATTTTCAGCTCCATTAATATTAGATTCTATCGTTTCAATTCCGATACCCTTAAGCGTCCAAGAAAAATCTCCAGAATTCATACCTGCTTTTATAAAATATGTACCCGCTTTTTTGACATTCAAATTAATATCATATTTTTTTAAGATACTGTTAAAATTATATTCTTGCTCAACTGTTCCTAAAACATCAATTTCTTGCTTCACTGTTTTAGTAAGTCCAACACTATATGAATTCGTATTTTTTTTAGTTTCTGGCGTGCTTACCCAGAGAAGATATTCTTGTTCCTTATTTATTCTCTGTTTTATAAGTCCTAACTGAGTGACATTTTCTTCTAATATTAAATTACCTTGATTATCAACCAAATATACTTTTGGTAAAGGCATCGTTTTTTTAAGATCAATATATACGTCTATTACTCCTTTACTCCCTCCTGTCCCAGCACTATTTTCCACCAATGGATTATAATTACGATTACTATATGAACCAAAAGCTAAGTAATAATCTCCTTTCGTGTTAAAAGCATATGTCAATGGAGAATCATCTGTTAATTTTAATAAATTTCCATTTTTATCGAATATCTTTAGATAACCATCTATAGCAGGTCCATTCGGTGTCGAAATACTGATTTGATCACCTGAATTTACGTTTATTTTAAAGAAATCAACATCTGCATAACTTGTATTGTTATTTCCAACTTCAACTCTTAAACTATTATAGGCTTGAAGTTTTATTTCTTTTGCAGTTGCTATCGATCCGCCCGCATCACCAACTTCTTTAATATTATTTAAATATGGTACATATGAAAAAATAATATTGTCTTTTTTATCTTTTAAATTTTCAGCCTCTTCAAAATATAAATAATTATCATTTCCAGAATAACTTACACCTAAATAGTAATATCCAGATTTTTCTGAAACATATTGAAAATTATTTCCATTTGATTTAGCTACTTCAACACCATTTTCATCAAATATTCTTAACAAGGATAAATTGTTTTTTTTCTCAACATTAACAACATCATCTTTCGTTAGATATACTTTATAATACTGCACCCCAGTGTTTGAAAAAAATACCTCCTTTGAGATTACTCCTTCTCTTTTTAATTCAACGTTTTCAACTAAATTATTAAATATCAAGGCTAAGCTATCATTGTCCTTATTTTTTATCTTGATAAATTTCGAACTGTCTATGCCTACGGTTAGATTAGGATTATTTTCATCTATATTCCCTTCTAAAACTGAGCTACCTTTCAACTCAAAAGTAATCTCACCCTGAATATTCGCTAGACTATTAAATACTAAATTATAGCTTCCTGCTTTCAAAAATTTAAGGGCTGCTTCAGCATTTTCAGTTTGTTTATTCGAAAAAACTATCTGTCCAGTATTATCTTCAATCAACCATTCTATATCTGAAATTCCTTGGCTAAGCTGATCATAGGCAATCCATTGATCTTGATTTAAATCAAATGTATATTTTTTAGACTCATACGGTTTATTAAATATAACCTTTTGCTTTTCATTTAGTTTTAAAACATCTATTGAGTCTTTGGTTGAATACAGCGTAAAAGAGCTATTTACATTATTTTTCGAATTATTTCCTTCTACTGATAACCAGTATGTACCCGATTGAGTTGCTTCAAAACCTTTGGATAGATTTGATTTATCAATAATTAGCTTGGCATTTGAATCAAACATACTCCAAGTCACGGCTGATGTTTGACTATCAAAATAAAGACGATCCCCCTGATCAAGTTGTACTTTATATAGTACGGCTTGAGTCGATGGTGTAAGTTTTAGGTCAGTAGCTTCATTCAAGTTCAGGTTAAGCGCAGCACTCTCACCAAAAATCCTAAAAGAATAATTACCAGTCTTATCATCTTCACCATCGACAGTTAATTGATAGGTATCTGGTAAAAGTTCAAGAAATTTATGTGCATCAGCTTCTAAAGAAATTGGTGATAAATTTAACCCTTTCTCTTTAGCTTTTAACGACCAATTAAATTTTTCTCCATTGACCCCATCAAAGAAAAATTTAGTTTTCTCTGTGACAACAAATTCATATTGTTTTTGTTCACCAGGTTTTTCAATATGTCCAGATATTTCATGCACACCAGGCATCAAATCTGCTGACAGTAAAAGCTTTGGTTCAAGTTGCTCAACTGTCCACATTTGCTCTTGTGTATTTGCATTGAACTCTTTATTACTCATGACATTACCCCGAATTGTTGTTAATTTGTGTGTTTTTGTTAAATAGATAAAATTTCTTCGATATTAGTGCTTGTTGAGTGTGGTAGCAATTTATTTTTTCTATTTATTATTCATAATTTCGATTATTAATTTATTGAATTAAAAGATATTTGTTTTATTTAGATAAGCTTAACTTTACAGATATATTCTTTAATAAGATTAACTTTTTTAAATGTATTCGCTTAATTACTTTTCAAAATCTATATAGATTTTTATTTAATCCAAAATTTCAATTTAGTTTTTGAATTTTCGTAAATTCAACTTATCTCTCCTAATAACAAAAACGATATTTCTTATTTTAGACCAAGTCTAACTAGGGAATCCTACTTAACATAGCTAGCTTGTGATGCACTAATAGCATTTAAAGAAACTAATTTTAATTTTTTAGCGACATGTTTCAGATGAATAAAATCGTGTATGTAGTCATGGAAAAATACACTTCAAAATCACACTATTGTCTAAGTTAAATGAAAGACAGATCTCATTAAGCTTTGTAAAAATTAGAGTTTAGTAATGATCTGCCCTGAGACTGGCGAACTATTTTTTAATGTGAAACCGCCACGTAACAGAATAATTGCAGCAATGAAAGCTTGTGGCATTCGTCATCGCCCAGCTTACAATGTCGACATACTTATGCGACGATGATGTTGATGGATGGCCTGAATCCGGTGTTTGTATCAAATCAGATGGGCCATAGTTTGCAGATGATGATGAAACGCTATGCAAAATGGATGTATGTCGATAAAAATAAAATAGAAAAATTATAAACAGACTGAACCTGTCAAAAGCCTGTCCAATAAAAAAGCCACTTAAAAAGTGGCTTTTTTATATAACGAATTTTGGTGGAGATGGCGTCAATTGAACTAAATCAATAACATTCTGTTTTGTTTAAATTTTATTTTTATACAACTCAAATTTACCCAATCTTGCCCCATTAGCTTTTTGTACATTTTTTGATGGGTTAAAAATTCTGAACCCAATAAATTAGAGGGAACACATGGACCCTCTTGAATTTTATTACCTAGGATATATGGAACTGAGTTTAACACTCTACACAGCGATGGTCTTTTTATGATGTAGTCTTGCCTCAGCAACATCTAAATCCGGTACTTCAACAGATGGCAGTATAGAATCCTGTTCAACTTGTTTATTGATACTTAAGTCCTGATTGGCCTTTTCTGATTTAGCCTTAACCTTTTGCTCACGCAATCCTTTCGCTGGTGCCCATTGCAAAATTGGTAAAGCTCGAGCAACAGCAAGTAAGATACGGTCGTTCAATGCTTCACTTTTGACTGTATACTCAGACGTAAAGTCACGATCTGTTGCATACACACCTATAGGTAAAGTCTGTGCTTGGAAAAAGCTGAACAAAGGACGAAGTTGATGCTCAAGTACCAAAGCGTGGCGATCACTCCCACCAGACGCAGCAAGCAATACTGGAACATCCACTAAAGCGGTCTGCTCGACAAAATCAAATAAGTGTTTAAACAGCCCCGTAAAAGAAGCACGATAAACTGGCGTACCAACAATCAAGGCATCAGCCGCTTCAATAGCAGCCAAATCATCTTGTACTTGTTTGGGTAACTGACTCCGATAAATTGCACCACCCAATAAAGGACCAATCTCACTGAGTTTTACAAATCTCACATTTATTTCTATTGCTTGCGCTAATTCATCCAAAATCGTTTGAATCAAACTTTCAGTTTTTGATGGGCTGTTAAGACCACCTGAAACTGCGACAATATTGAGTGGTTTATCATTTGAATACGACATGACTTGGCCTTTAGAAAAATTAATACTTTGACTTATATGGAACAAACCAAGACTTCTAGTTAAAGTCTTGGTTGAATAGGATTGAGAACGATTCTAGGCAATACGATACTTTGATTCTTCTGGTATACGCTGTAATGCCTGACGTTGGTTTTTAAAATGTGGCAGAACATGTTCACCTAAGCGATAAGCTTCTTCTAAATGCGGATAACCGGCAAGGAAGAACAAGTCGATTCCAATACTGTTATATTCCTTAATGCGTTCAACAATTTGTTGGTAGCTACCCACCAAAGCAACACCTGGAGGGATACCAATGTAGCCAAAGCCAGACCAAACATTGGGATGAATGAAGAAATCATTCACATTTTTGCTGCCATCTTTATCCGCATATTCTTTTTCAAAACTGAGTACTCGCGCTGATCTGAGTCCTGCATGAGCAGCTGAAGCATGCAAACGTTGCTTCTCTGCTGCTTCATCTAAATAGCGTTGCGCCTCTGCCAAAGCTTCCTGTTCGCTACGTCGAGCAATTGTATCAATGGATAAACCAAATTTAATATTGTCACGACCATACTTTGCAGCACGTTTACGTACATCCGCAATCAATGCGGCAATCTCACTTGGTTTTTCAGCACGCATTAAATAATAATCTGCGTGCTTTGCGCCAAACTCACGTGCAGCTTCAGAAGAACCAGCTGTACAAATGATGGGTAATTCAGCTTTATTGAGTGGATACTTTAATCCGCCGCCCTCAGCAGAATAATATTTGCCTTGGTAATGGAATGATTCGTTATACCAATAACCTTTTACAACATCGAGAAACTCAGTTGCGCGGATATAACGGTCATCATGAGGCGTGGCATCTCCAACCTGACGTTGAATCACCTCGGATCCCCCATTAATAATATTCCACACCAAGCGATTGCCTGTTGCACGTTGGTAGGTTGCAGCACTCTGTACCGCATTGTATGGACTAAAGTGATAAGGTTGGAATGCCGTCACAAAATTCAGTCGCTTGGTTTCTCTGGCTAATAGCGAGCAAACAGTCCAAGGTTCCTCTCCTGTTGGTGCATTGACCATCAAAGCACCTGCGAAACCATTGATTTCTGCTGCGCGTGCCACCTGTGCTAAATAGTCAATATAAGTAAAGTCATCACCCACTTGATAGTTGGATGTTGCTCCAGTATTTTCCACGCCAGATACGCGCGCCCAATCACCACGATTACGAGGATCGCCTGCTAAAAATTCAGCTTCACCATGCAAAGGTAGGCGAGTAAAAAATTCAATTCCCATGATGTTCTCCGTATAACAGTTAGAATTTGGCTGTGAGAGAAACACCAACTTGGCGTGGGTTTCCGTAGGTTAAAACATATTGTCCTGCTGGGCCATTTGGACGACCATGTACCTGATATTCTTCATTCAGCAAATTCTTAACATAGGTATTGACCTGATATTTATTATTTGCGCTGTGATAACCAATATTGGCATTCCACAAGGTATAAGATTTTTGGCTTAGGATTGGATCAACCGAATAGTCTTGGCGATTCACCAAGAAATATTCACGGTCACGATAGCTTGCGTCAGTACCTACAACGATACGAGCACCATCATTTAAATTGAAGGTATATTCACCACCAACACCGATGGTATATTTGGGTGAGCGGACTAAACTGTTCCCAGTATTGTCGGCATTGACCACATTGGTTACTGGGTTCTTGTCAACGAAGTCAGTATATTCACTATCTAAATAAGCCCCTGCAAAACGTAAACGTAAATTTTCAGTGGCTAAATAATCCAGCTCTAATTCTGCACCTTTCACTTCTGCTTTTGGCCCATTGGCTAAAACTGAAGTAACACCGCCCCCTTGCCCCTCTGTTGCAACTAATAAATTGGTCTGGATATCTTTATAGTCGTAATAGAAAATATTGGCATTTGCAACTAAATCCCCATCCAGTAAGCTAGATTTCAAACCGAGCTCGTAACTGTTTAAATATTCAGGGTTAACATCCGCAAGTTGGGTTAGGCTACTGGATAAACCTGTATTAAAACCACCAGAACGGAATCCACGTGCAAATCTAAAATAAGTATTTAAATCAGGTGTAATTTCATATTCTGGTGTAATGTCATAGGTCAACTCATTCCATGTTTTCTTACGGCTTGTTGAACCGTTCGCATTTGGAGTTGGATTATAGACGGCATTGCTATACCCATCTTTTTTCCACCAACTACCTTTGGTGTAGTCGCCTGTTGTAATCTGAGTCAGGTCGAGATCAATATCTTTTTCTTCACTGGTCCAGCGTAATCCACCAGTCACCTTAAATTTATCCGTAAATTTATAGGTACTATTTCCAAATACGGCAAAACTTTGTGTAGCTTGATTATAAGTAATGTCTCTAAATGCAGGGGTTGATGCCGTCTGTGCAGCAGCACCATTTGGCAAAGTTTTCTGGACCCGTGCACTCACACCCGTAGAATCTAATTCTTCGTTAAAATAATGTAACCCTGCAATCCAACTTAAACGTTTGTTCGCATCGGATGAAATTCGAAACTCTTGGCTATATTGACGCCATTCATTATCGCTATAACTTCGTGCAACGTCATAAGGGGTGTAATCACCATCTGAAATTGACTTTTGTGTGGTCTTGTCAAAAGCCGTGATTGAGGTAAAGCTGTGGCCTCCTCCTAAATCTCCATTTAAAGTGAATGAAGCACCATCATGCTGAATTTTATTACTTTCATCTAAATCTAAATTGGTATTACGCCCTTCTGGTCTTTCATAAACGCCCCAATATTTCCCAATACTTAAGGAACCATTGTTTCCTAAACCATTGTAGGTCTGGCTATGTAAGTTAACTAATGCATTCCATTGGTCATTCACTTTACCTAAAATCTGGAAACGGAAAGATTTCTTATCAACATCGCCATAATCTTCGCCATTCGCTAAATTCTTTGCATAGCCATCACGATCTTCAGAGTAAAAAGCGCCCCGTACCGCAATATTGTCTGAGACTTTGCCATTGGCAGCCCCCTCGAAAGTACGTAGGTTATGATCACCTACACCTATCGTTGCATAGCCATTTGGTTTTTCTGAGAAAGTTGGTCTTTTAGAAATATAATTAACCGCACCTGCTGTAGTATTTTTACCGTAGAGCGTCCCCTGTGGCCCACGTAAAACCTCGATCCGCTCTAGATCGAATAGATCTCCAGCTCCTGCAACGGGCGCATTCAAATAGACACCATCAGCATAGATTCCAACAGGAAATACAGTCGATGCAGCAACGTCCCCTGTACCCAAACCACGGATATACCAACGTGGTCGACTATCACCATCTGGATTTTCCGCTGCTGCATTCGGTGTATACGTTAAGACATCACCAATAAAGGTTGAGCCCTTGGCAGCCAAATCTTTACCAGAAACAGCCGTAATCGCGGTTGGAACTTTTTGAATATTTTGTGCTCGATATTGTGCTGTTACAATCACATCACTTAACTTTTTGACATCTTTTGCATTGACCACCTGCGCCTGTTGCTCAGCTGTGATGCCTGTATCGATCTCTTCATTTGCCAAAGCCAATGTCGAAACACTCGCTGTTACTCCCCACATAGCAGTTAAAATACTCTGCCTAATTTTTGTGATCTTAAACATGGTGACTCCATTTAAATAAATCTATTTTTATATTGGCAACTTCTATGCTACTTAATTTATTTTATAAATTTCAATATCTTAAAAAATAAAAGTAAAACTTATGATTAGATTTTGCTGATAGATAAACATTTTCCCCTATGTTGTTGTTGTTATTCCAACATTGTTTTTTTTGAAAAATGAAAGAAAAAATAGCCATACAACTGTATGGCTATTTAGAATTAAAAATATTTCATGTATTTAAAATTTATAACTAAATTGTCCCTGCACCGTGAGTGGACGCATTGGTTGTAAGAATTCACTATTTGCGCCAGCTAGACCATTCACAAAATTACGTTCATTGCTTAGATTCAGAATATTTAAGCCAACAGTCCATTGTGGCTGTCGATAATATAATCCCAAATCTAAATTATAGTTATTTGGAACTTTAACCGTCTGGCTTAAATTGGTATACCAGTTACTGGTCCACCAGCCTGAGAGATTTACACCAAAACCTGACTGATGTTGATAATCCACATATGCACTGGCAGAGTATTTTGGAATACCCGCCGCATCATAACGACCTGCTTTACGCTGGTTTAACCCATTACTGTCCCCCCAGACAGTCGCATTGTCTGCATGGAAGCCAAAGGGAGAAAATCCTGCTGGAATAATTGAGCTATATTCAGCATTCAAATAGGTTAAGTTACCACCTATTGCAATATTTTTTTGTAGCTGCCAGCGTAGTGAAGATTCAATCCCTTTGACTTCAAAGCGTGCCATATTCCCATTTGTATCAGGTGATAAATCTCGCTTCTGCTCAAATCCGCTTAATGTGAGAAATAGTTGATCAATGATCGGTTCATATTTAAATCCTAATTCCTTTAATTCACTTTGACTGTCAAACGCTAAAGGATTCAGTTGATTGCCTGCCCCCCAAATTAAAAATGGGCCAAAAACACCTGTGTTGAGTGCAGTGCTCTTATCATAGGTAAAATACAGTGTAGTTTTTTCTGTTGGCTTGATAAATGTACTGGCTTGATAACTGAGCAAACTATACTTATTGCGATCTGAACGGACATCAGTCGGCACTAAGACCAACGGGTTTTCCAGTTTGGCTTTAATTGAACTATGATTAATCCCAAGATTAATGCCAAACACATCATTAAAAGTAAAGTTCTGCTGAGTAAACACACTCCACGTATCCCAAGACCCCGTTCCTGTATAAACAGCACCACCACCATTGGGAGGGAAACCACCTTTTTCAGCATATAAGCCATGACCGACTGGATACATTCTTGGTAGATTTAAATAACCAAAGTACTGAGAATATTGAGGAACACCGGCCTGTCCAATCCAACCTCCTGTTGAACTGTTATTATTGAACAACCCAAGTAAATCCCCTGGATTTTTTTGAGAAGGATCATTGGTCAGATCATAAGGGTTAATATTAAAACTATTATTTGCCGCTAAAGAAGTAAATTCCTCACGGCGAAATGCTCCTCCAGTACTGCCTTTATTATTCACCTTAAGCCCAAACAACTCGAAATCATAATCTGCGAGGAATTCTAGGCGATTATCAAATAACTCATGTTCCAGATCAGTAAAGAAACTTCCAACCGAATCACCTAAATCTTTGCTGTTTTGATAAAGCGTACTATTAGAAACAGACCAATGCGTATTCAAATCTTTAACTAATTTTAATTGGGTGCTGAATCGTTTGGCACTA
This sequence comes from Acinetobacter sp. UBA991, assembly GCF_002292065.1. Lineage (NCBI taxonomy): Bacteria > Pseudomonadati > Pseudomonadota > Gammaproteobacteria > Moraxellales > Moraxellaceae > Acinetobacter > Acinetobacter sp. UBA991. The sequence goes on from NZ_DBBF01000013.1 coordinate 102,067, forward strand.
TTTTTATCTTCACTTCGACCAGAAATATTATCGTCTAGTTTGACCAATCCATTACCAGGTATAGATGGATCATAGACCCAACCTCGAATCGTTCCAGCCTGATTTGCTGTTGCATTAGGTAAAGGTGTTGTTTGAATTGGGCCTACAGCAATATATTGGTTTTTATCATTCTTTTGTCGATTCTGCCAACCAATCACTTTTGAATTCGCATCTCCAGATTCAAATACAGGTGACCAGAAAGCTGAACCATTTTGAATAATTGGCGTAGCCCTACCTTTGTAATACTGACGGTTATCAACAGATTGTTGTGTTGCCCGATTCCAACCATGTGTCACGTTAAAATCATAATAATCGTCATAACTTATATTCCAGTCGACACGTAGACTATCATCTGGACGCCAAGCTAATGCACCATAGAATGCATTAAAATTATTTTTCACATTGTCATAATAATCATCAGTTTTTTGGGCTGTTGCACTGACACGAAATGCAAGTTCTTTAGAGATCGGGGCTGTATGATCAATACTGACAGAAAAATTAGGTTCTGTACCTTTTCCTGCATAGATTGAACCAACTGAGCCAGAAATCGTTGTTTCTGCTTTATTAAAGTTAGGTTTTTTAGTGAGATAATTAATATATCCACCTGAACCCGAAGTAGGTGCAAAAATTACTCCCGTCGGCCCTGCAACAATATCAGCCGCTTCATATGCATTTAAATTAGTCGGATGACGGGTACTATAAATTCGTTGGCTATCTTGAAAGACCTCTGAATTTTGCCCCCGTATCTGCGGTGCGAAATTGGCATTTTGTCCCCCGCCTCGGGTAATACTTGGCGCATATTTAACAAGATCATCTGCACTACGAATCACATCCTCACGAAATTGTTGTTCCGATACTTGGGACACTACACGAGGTGTGTCTAATACAGAGCTATCCGTTCCATAAATTGAAGTCACTTTACGTTTGGGAACAACAGTTTGTTTTTTATTTGCACCAGTCACCACGACATCTGCCAAAGTAATCACATCACTTTCAGTATTTGCCGATGTATTTTGGGTTTCTTCGGCAAACACATGTATGGGTAAAGATGCCCCCGAAAAGGCTAAGGCAATCACTAAAGGTTTTAATTGAAAAGGCTGCTTCATATCATACTCAGTAAAGTAAATTTACAGTACGTTACGCAAGGCCTATGCCAATCATTAAAAAGCCTCAAAACAACACCCAAGATATTGATTTAATAGTTTTTAATTTTTATATATTTAGATATCAGCTTTATAAATGTTTATTTTTTCAACAGATTTGTTGAAATAAAGACAGTAAACAAAAACCATAATCAAGTAAGATACTGATAAATATAAATAAATTATTGGCATTTATTCTGCAAGTCCATAAAGATGACTATCCAATATGAGTATTTATAATGACAACTCGATCAATTCTATTGTCACGTCGAAAGTTTTTAGCACAAAGTCTTACCGCAGTAGGTGGTGTATCTTTAATAGGGAGCTTGTCTGGCTGCGATCAATCACCACAAACGGGTACTGAAGTACAGAGCCCATCTTCACTCACTCCCAAACATGGTGGAACGATTCGATTGGGTCTAATTGGTGGACAACAGTCAGGCAGTTTAGATCCACATCTGTCTACTTCAAGCGCAGGAATTACCCGAGGTTTTGCCATATATAACAAGCTATGGGAATGGGATGAAAATATGCTGCCACGTCTTGCCTTGGCTGAATTTGCGGAACCAAATCATAATGCGAGTGAATGGACCATTCGTCTACGTAAAGGTCTAGAATTCCATCACGGTAAAACAATTACTGCTGATGATGTGATTTTCTCAGTAAAACGTTTAACCGACCCAAAGCTTGCTTCACCGTTTCGAAATCTGGTGCAATGGATTGATCGGGATCGCATCCAAAAATTAGATGAATATACCGTTCGTATTCCTTTTATCAATTCAATTGCTGGTTTCGTTGCGCTACCTGAAACTTGGGTGAATTTTGGTGGAATCGTACCTACCGACTTTGATCCAATCCATAACCCAATCGGTGCAGGTCCTTATAAAGTCAAACAGTTTATCCCTGGTCAACGTTCTGTCTTCACCCGTTTTGAAAACTATTTTAAAGCGGATCAACCTTATGCAGACAGTTTTGAGGTGATTGATTTTAAAGATCAAGTCTCGCGTTTAAATGCCTTATTAGCAGGACAAATTGATATCGCCAATGCCATTTCACCTGAATACATTAAAATTCTGGAGCAGGCGAAACATATTCAAACCATTCGTTCTGAAACGAATACCCATAATGGTTTTGACTTTAATACGCAACAAGCCCCTTTTAATGATCCTAAAGTCCGTCAGGCATTTCGTTTAATTGCCAATCGAGAGGAGCTTGTACAACGTGGGTTAAATGGTCAGGGACGTATTGCCAATGATCTCTACTCACCACAGGACCCTGCTTTTCTTAACCTACCCCAACGTCAGCAAAATATCGAGGAAGCAAAAAAATTATTGGCACAAGCTGGTTTTAAAGATGGTTTAAATGTTGAACTTGTTGCACCTGCTGGCAGCGCCCAGCCTGCACTGATCTTTGCAGAACAAGCAAAACATGCCAATGTGAATATACGAGTCAAACAAGTCGATGCCGCAACATTTAATGGACCAGACCGCAATAAATGGCAATTGTCGAGTAACGCAACCAATGTCGGTACACCCTATTTATCTACTGCTGTTGTCAATGATGCACCGATTTCAACAACCAATAAAATCAATTTTAAAGATCCTGAATATAGTGAGTTGTTTTATAAGGCGCTTGCCGAACCAGATTTAGCAAAGCGAAAAGTGTATTTGACCCAAGCACAGAAAATTCAACATGAACGTGGTGGAATGCTGATCTGGGGATTTAGTCATACCATAGATGCAGCCACAAAAAATATTGGAGGCTTAGCCCCAGAACATACTATTTTTCCAACGTGGCGTTTTGAGAAATTATGGAAGGGTTGAGTACATCCGTTTAACTTTGCTTCCCCTCTTTATGAGGGGATTTTTATTCTGCTGGCAGAATAAATTAAAAAAGCTGCCGAAGCAGCTATTTAAGATGTGGCTGGGATTATTGAGGAACAGTGATCACCGATAATTTATCTACGCCGACTCGTTCAATACTTGCCAATAATTTTGCCACTGTCCCATAAGGAACAGTTTCATCCGCATTCAGGTTCAAAGCCAGCTTCGGGTTGCTATTCTTGCGTGACTGAATTTCTTGTTCAAAACTTGCAAGTGACACTTTGTCCTTATCCAAAAAAATCTCACCCTGTGGATTAACACTAATCACGACAGCTTTATTCTGATCAGTGGATTGAGTCGGTGCGGCCTTAGGTAAATTGACTTTCACCGTATTGGTCAGCAAAGGTGCTGTGACGATAAAGACAATCAGCAAAACCAACATCACATCCACCAACGGTGTAATGTTAATTTCACTCACCACGTCATCATCTTGAGAAGTAGAAATTGCCATTATGCGAATACTCCTTTCTCTTTCACTTCTTTTGTTGAAGCATCATTCAGAATCGTACTCTCTGCTGTATTTTTGGTTTTAGCAGTCGGCAATTGAAAACCAGCCTTTTGATTTAAACTGACAAAATCTGTTGCAAAATCATCTAAGTCTGCACCAATCGCTTTAACTTTACGTACAAAGTAGTTATAAGCAAGCACAGCAGGTACAGCAACAGCGATACCAATTCCTGTTGCAATCAATGCTTCACCAATCGGTCCAGCAACGACATCCATACTTGCATTACCAGAATGGGCAATCGCCTGTAATGCATGAATGATTCCGAATACTGTACCAAACAAACCAATAAAGGGTGCATTGTTACCAATAGACGCCAATAGCGCTGAACCTTTCTCCAATTGACGACGTTCAGTTAGAATTTGTTTGCGTAAGTGACGTTCCAATAGGTCCTGACGGCTCCAACTGTTTTGCAAGTCATGGTGTGTTTTTTCATCTGCTTCTATCAGTGTTTTAAACCCCGCATTTGCAACACGTGCTGCTGGTCCTTGCCCCGATTCAGATTTAGTTACGGCGTCAGATAAATTTTTTGCTTTCCAAAACGCCTCTACGAAACGTTTATCTTGTTTTGATGCTCTTTGAGTCTGAACGATTTTGATTACAACCAGTGCCCAAGTCACAATAGAGAAAGCAACCAATAACCAGATAGTGCCGTCATGGATCAATGAATTAATGTCAGTCATGTGAATATCCTCTTAATCTATAAAATTAAATTTATTTCGGTAATTGATAATGAATTGGAACATCGACCCAACCTTCTACAGGGGTTTTACCTTTTAAAGCGGGTGAAAATTTCCATTGCTTTACTGTTCTTACAGCAGCGCTATCTAAAAGTTTTTTGCCACTACTTTGCTTGACACTGACCGTATCAGGGCTACCATTTGCTAATACTTTGACCCTTAAAATCACAGAACCCTCCCAACCACGTTCGAGTGCCTGTTCTGGATATTCGGGTGCAGGATTACTCAGATAGCCGGCATATCCTTTCGCTTCCGTCACAGGTAAGTTGTCATCGACCGACTTCACAGGTTCAACCACTTTCTGAACAGGTGCAGGAGCCACCTCTTTGGTCACGACAGCCTCTTCAACTTTTTGTGGCGTAGGCTGAGTGACTGCTTTAGGTTGCTCCACCGCTTTCTGTACAGGTTTGGGTTGTTCAACCTGTTTAACTATTGGTTTTGGCTTTTCCACAACCGGTGGAATTTTAGGTTTCTCTGTTACAGGAGGAATTTTAGGTTCAATCACTTTGGGTGGTTCTTCAGGTTTTACAATTTCAATCACCACGGGTTCTGGCTTATGAATATCCAAAGTAGGTGTAGGCAAGTGTTTTGCGATATACCAAATTCCTAAATGCGCAGAAGCAACTGCAATAATCGCAATCAACACTTTATTCAAGCGTGGTGGAGAAGGTTGCGTAAGCTCCAAGGAATGCCGTGTAAACGGATCTGCTATGTTGTTTGAACTAGCTTCAGGTGCATATTGTTCAAATAGCAACGCCCGTTTATGCGAGTTAAATATTAGTTCACTCATAGGGTTTTAAACGAAAAATAAAATATTGAATAAAAAATTGCACAAGTCATGCCAAAAGAGCAAGTATTTGATTTTTATATTTTTAATCACTATTTTTTAATTAATCGATATTCAATATGTTGGTTTTCAGACAGTGTTATGCTGTTCAAACAACAAGATCCCTTTGATATATCAAAGGGATCTAAATTTATTATTTTAATTTATATCCAACCAGTGGTAAGACCTCTTCTGCTACCCGATAGGCTTCTTCCAAATGAGGGTTACTGGCTAAAATGAAATGACCAACACCAATATCAATATATTCTTGCAAACGCTCTGCAACCTGTTCATAGCTACCCACTAAAATACAGTTAGGTCCGCCACGTACATTGGACATACCCGCCCAAACGTTCGGACTTACAAATAAGTCTTCGAAACGATTGCCCTGCGCCAAAGCCTGCTGACGTTTTGCACCGACCGACTCAGTATCTTTTCGTTCAAAGGCATGACCATCAACAGCAATGGTTTCATACATCTGTTTAAGCTCCTGAAAAGCTTGCTCTTGTGTAGGCCGTGCCAATATATCAATACGCATACCAAATTTAACTTTACGATCAGGCGAGTTTTGTTCAAAAAATGCTCGTGCCTGTTCAATGACTTTTTTCTGCTGCTCAACAGGTTCACCCCAAGTTAAGTGAATATCGGCATGACGTCCTGCGACTTGTAAGGCGGCATCACTCGCACCAGCCAACCATAACCGAGGTACATCATATTGATTCATTGGGTATCTCAACCCACCCTGCTCAACATGAAAAAACTTACCATCATAGTCAAATGGCGCATGATGTGAATAACCTTTTACAAACTCCAAAAACTCGTTGGTCCGTGCATAGCGCTGGTCATGTTCAATAAAATCACCGTAAGCACGTTGCTGCGCACCGCCTCCACCTGAAATGACATTCCACTCTACTCGCCCCTGACTTAAACGCTGTAAACTGGCAGCCATTTGACTGGCATAGGCTGGATGAATAAACCACGGCTGAATCGCAATCAACAGTCGAAGTCGTTTAGTTTCCCTTGCTAATGCTGAAGCCAACACCCAAGGCTCTTCAGTATGAGGAAAAGCGGGAATCAATGCGCCATGAAAACCAACAATATCAGCCGCTTTTGCCACTTGTTGTACATAATCATAGTAGGCAAACAACTGATCTTCATGCTGCGGTGCCACGCGTTGTGGAGAATTAATTGCTGGATTTAACTGATTCCATTCACCACGGGTATGTAACTGATGTGCTCGACGACCATCCCCATGAACAGGAATTCTCCATAAAAACTCAACTGACATAATAGTTCTCAATAATTAAAAATTTCACGACATCGTGTTCGTTAGCTATGTCATGAGCAGAAATCATGCCGCTTTTCATTCGATATTTTTTTAACATATACTATTGTTTTATTTAAACTTTATAAAAACATACCAAAACATAGTGTTGAAATTTCAACACTTCTATACATTTAAATGTCTGTTTCACAGCATACATGACTGACTCAAAAACAATAGTCAGTATAAAAAATAATAAATAATTGATTTTTATATATTAATTATTTTGGCTTAGTTCTTGCTCTATTTCTCTATATTTTTTAATTCTTATGATGATATGCGTATTCTTCCTAGCTTATTTTTAAGTTTTAGTCTTTTAGGACTCGTCGCTTGCGATGCAAAACAAAACGAACAAGCATCTGAGAGTAAACCATCTCAGCAACAGTTGCGTATTGCTGTCGTAGCAAATGGAACATCAGGTAGTCTGGACTTTATTGGCGTACCACAACTCATCTCTCAAGACCCTATTTTTCTCAAGGCCTTAAAGCAACAACATATTGAGTTGAAATGGGAGCCAGTAACAACTGCTGCTGTAGCGACTTTAGTCAATGAAAGTTTCCTGAACAATAAAATTGATTTTGCTTTTTATGGCAACCTACCAGCTGTCGTACTAAATGCAACTGGGGTAAAAACACAAATTGTTGTGCCTGGGGGGATTGGTAATAATGTCTATCTGATTGTGCCACCTGATTCACAGGTAAAAAGTATTGAGGACTTAAAAGGTAAAAAAATTGCTTTACATCGTGGCCGTCCTTGGGAAATCAATTTTGGCCAACTGATACAAAGCAAAGGTTTAAACCTCAAAGACTTTCAAATTATTAACCTAAACCCTCAAGCAGGTGCAGCAGCTTTATCTGCCAAAAGTGTGGATGCATTTTTTACTTTAAGTGATGCGCTAACTTTACAAGACCGCCATCTCGGTAAAATTATATGGTCATCTCAATCCTTGCCTGCTGACTGGAAAATGCGTGCGGAATTATGGGGACGTAAAAACTATATTGAACAATATCCAGAGACCACTCAATTACTTGCTGATGCAACAGTTAGGGCAATGAACTGGATATCCCAACACCAAAATGAATTTCAGCAGAGTCAAACCAAGTTTGGACAACCTTTGTCTGTGATTCAACGTGAAAGCCAAAATAGTGCAAGTACATGGCAACAGGATTGGTCACCTGAATACAAAGTTGATTTCCTTAAACAACACTATGCCAAAGTCATTGATCATGCTGTGAAAAACCAGTTGATTCAAACGCCTTTAAAAGCAGATGAGCTGTTAAATCCAAAATTTGCCGAGCAAGCAATTCAAAATTTACATGCAAACGATCAGCAGAAGAAACAGGGAGACTAAGCGATGAAAACGCTCGTGAATCCTCCCCTTGAAAAGAATATCGTTGTGGTTAGACCTCCGCTATGGAGGAGAATTTCTGCTGAGCAGTTGTATGGGCTGCTCTCGCTGATTTCCCCTATATTGGCTTTACTTACTTGGCAATTTATTTGCTCTTTACAAATTTTTCCAACTCAAATTCTGGTGCCACCCGCAACGGTCTGGAATACATTTATTAGTTTATTGCAAAGTGGTGAACTACAACTGCACTTAAAGGATAGTCTTGCTCGATTATTTTTTGGATTTTCTATTGCAGCACTCAGTGCCATTGCTTTTGGAATTGCCTATGGTTCAATCACCACATTCCGTAATTACACTTATATCTTATTTAATCTGCTTTACCAGATTCCGATCTTTGTTCTTATTCCTATTTTTATTCTCGTTTTTGGGATTGGTGAACTGTTTAAAATTTTACTCATTATCAAAGCCTGTTTTTTCCCAATTGCTTTGGCAACAGCAGATGCAGTGAAAAATATTCCTAAACAATATATTGAACTCGGTCAAATCTACAAACTTAAAACGCGAGCGTGGCTTAGGTACATCGTCATCCCCTCTACATTACCCCCCTTGATCAGTGGACTGCGAATTGCATTAGGCCGAGCATGGTTGATTTTAGTTGCCGTTGAATTACTTGCAGCGGGTACTGGTATTGGTCAGATGATGGAGCTTGGACGGCAAATGCTTCGTCTAGATGTGGTGATGGTCGGGGTATTTATCACAGGCATGATCGGTTTTAGCCTCGATAAACTTTTACGTTTGGTCGAACAACGCTTTATATCACCTGCTCTCAGTTCAAGGGGGAAATAATGTCGTCACTATCACTTACTTTAAAAGGTGCATTACAACAGCCTGTGGTCCTTTTACAAGGTCTCGTACTTCCAGCAATATTACTAGCGTTATGGCAATACAACTCAGGACTAGGCTCTAGTCATGCCTATGCCTTTGTCCCTTTACAGAATATTTATTCTGCTTCTCTTCAACTACTAGAAACAGGTGAATTATGGGTGAATACATGGGGTAGTCTGAAGAAAGCGGGATTAGGCTTTTTATTTGGTTCAACAGCTGGACTAATTTTAGGCGCCTTACTCGCCTATTCAAAAGTTTTTAATGCGCTCGTTTCGCCACTGTTTAACAGTATCCGACAAGTTCCACTCCTCGGTTTAACGCCATTAATTGCTTTATGGTTTGGCAATGGTGAAGAAGCCAAGATCTTTATTATCGCACTGGCTTCTTTTTTCCCCTTGGTCATTAATACCTTTCAAGGACTTAGCCACTATGATGAAAAATACAGTGAAGTCGCACGAATGTATCAGTTTTCATTTTGGCGTGAATTTAAAAGAATCCGCTTGCCACAAGCCTTGCCACATATTTTAACGGGGTTAAATTTAGCGGTCCCTTTTACCTGGATCACCACCACAGCAAGTGAATTGCTATTCAATGCAGGCGCAGGCTTGGGCAATCTCATGATGAAAGCTGAAATTAATGCTGAAATGGACATCCTATTGGTGTGCGCAATGACCGTCACCATGAGCGGTATTTTTATGACCACATGTATCCACTTCATTTCAAAACGTCTGCTGCAATGGCGAGCTTAGTAGCCTCTAATTTAAAAATACAATCAGGATTTCAAAATGTCTTTTCCTTTACTCTCGATTAAAAAACTCAATAAATCATTCCAACGTGATCAGAACAACTTAACTGTTTTAGACGGTATTCATCTCGACATTGAGCAAGGCGAATTTATCTCCATTGTCGGCAGCAGTGGTTGTGGAAAATCGACGCTACTCCGTCTAATTGCAGGACTAGACTCAGACTATCAAGGTGAAATTTTACTCAATAAAATTCCTATCCAAGGGACAGATTTAAAACGAGGCTTAATTTTTCAGGAGCATCGCTTACTGCCTTGGCTCACCGTTTCCGAAAACATCCATTTGGCGCTGGAAGAAACAGGGTTAAGCCGTTCAGAAAAAAATGCACGTGTGAAAGAGCATATCGAAATTGTTGGACTTACTGGATTCGAGAATGCATACCCTCACGAATTGTCTGGTGGTATGGCACAGCGGGTTGCCATTGCACGTGGGTTAGTCAATAAACCTGATATTTTACTTTTAGATGAACCGTTTGGTGCATTGGATGCCATGACCCGGAGTCATTTACAGGCTGAACTGCAACGTATCTGGCAACATGAAAAAATCACCATGATTCTTGTGACGCACGATATTGAAGAAGCCGTATATCTTGGAGATCGTGTGATTGTGATGTCAGCTCGACCAGGGAAAATCAAGGAAATTATACCTATTCCTTTAGCCCATCCAAGACATAAAGATAGTGAAAGCTTATTCAATTTTCGTAATCAAGCACTTCATCTACTGGACCATACCGCATAATTAAATCGAATATTGATCGATATTAATATGATTTAGAAAACAGACGATGTCGTGATATTAATAGTCTTTATTATATATTATTCAGGAGTTTTAGCATGGGTTTATCAATTTGGCATATTCTATTATTTGCCGTTATCGTTATTTTATTATTTGGCACTTCAAAGCTAAAAAACCTAGGAAAATATTTGGGTGGTGCAATTAAAGACTTTAAAGACTCTGTTAATCCTGATGATCCAAAATTAATACAGAATCAACAATACAAAGATATTAATTCGTTAGAATCAAATAGCGAGAAGCAGACCAAGTTATAAGTGATATATTGCCATGTTTAATATCAGTTTTGGGGAACTATTTGCTTTTGGCATTATTGCCCTCATCATTTTAGGGCCTGAAAAGCTTCCTCAAACATTAAGAATGGTACTATTCAAATATAGAGCAATTAAAAACCACCTCAATAAAATCCAGAATGATCTAGAAAATGAACTGGAATTGATTGAACTAAAAAGAATCATGCAAGAAGAGCTGCAAAAAATAAAACAAAATGAAGAACAGCTCAAACAACAACTCACGCTCATGCAACAAGAAATTGAAAATGTACAATCCACTGTTTCTTTGGAACAAAGAACCAAAGCAACATACACCACGGATTATGTCTATATCCAATCACATGACAAGTTAAGGACGCCATTTTTAACTCATTTTAAAACAGTAAATAAATTCAATGAGGATCAAGCCGCATGACTGAACATCTCGTCAGTGAAAACCTCACTGAAATGAAATATAGCGAACACCTGAAAGAGTTAAGAAAGCGTTTGATCTATAGCATTGGTGCGGTTGTTACCATTTTTTTAGTGCTTCTCCCGCTTGCCCAACAAAACTACCATGTTCTTGCTCGACCTTTAATCTCATTGTTACCTGTTAACTCAACCATGATTGCAACGGATGTCATGGGTACATTTTTAGCTCCGTTCAAACTCAACATTTATCTGGCAATTCTAGTGAGTATTCCCTTTATCCTGTATCAGTTTTGGCAATTTGTTGCACCTGCACTCTACCAAAACGAGAAAAGATTTGGTGTCGCTCTAGCACTTTCCAGTATTTTTTTATTTTATCTCGGCCTCTTGTTTGCTTATGGCCTGATCTTACCCTTGGCCTTAAAGTTCTTTATATTGGCTTCTCCTGAAAATGTATTACCGATGACGGATATCAATAGCTATCTGGATTTCTGTTTAAAGCTTTTTCTTGCTTTTGGTCTGGCATTTCAAATCCCAGTATTAACTTATATTCTTATTTTTATTGGAATTCTATCTATTCAACAATTAGAACAACATCGCAAACACATCATTGTGTTCTTCTTTTTTATTGCAATGTTCATTACCCCTCCAGATGTGTTCAGTATGCTTGCTCTTGCTGTCCCTATGTGGCTGTTATTTGAATTAGGTTTATGGATCACTAAATTAACAACAATAAAAAAAGAACATCCATAGGTCAAAGATGGATGTTCTTAGAATAGAATATTTTTTCTATGCAATTTCATTTTCATTCTTATTGGGTAATAAATTATAACGAGACAAAAGGTTACGCAAAACATTGCGCGAAAGGCCTAACATTTTTGCAGTCTTGACCTGATTATTCCAGCAACTTGAAAATGCTGTATTCACAATCTTATCTTCAATAATATGCCAAGCTTCCCCATCATATTCCTGAAATAAACGCTTCAGGATATCTTCAAACTCCTGAATTAAATCACTATCAGGTAATGCTGCTGATCCACCTTCTTCTGAAAAACGCAGATGTTCAATATCAATCGTTTTACCACTGCTCATCAGTAAAGCATAATGAATATTGTTTTCCAACTCACGAATGTTCCCTGGCCAACTATAATTGAGGAGCGCATTTCTTGCCCGATCACTAATATTTGGCTTGGTGGTAATCAGCTTCTGAGAATACGAATTTAAGAAAAAATCGACTAAAGGTAAAATATCGCCTTTACGTTCCCGTAATGGCAAAATATTCAGTACCACGACATTCAAACGGTAGTATAAATCGAGCCTAAACTTGTTTTCTGCCACAGCCTTACGCAAATCTACATGCGTACCAGACAGAATACGTACGTCGATTGGAATTGGTTTACGGCCACCTACGCGCATCACTTCTTTTTCTTGCAATACCCGTAATAGCTTGACTTGTAGAGATAGTGGCAACTCACCCACTTCGTCCAAAAACAAAGTACCACCATCTGCTGTTTCGAAAATACCAGCACGTGTCTTATTTGCTCCGGTAAAGGCACCTGCCTCATAGCCGAATAACTCAGACTCAGCTAATGTTTCAACCAGAGCACCACAGTTCACAGCAAGAAAAGGTTTGTTTTTACGATCACTTTTCAAATGAATTTCACGTGCAATCAACTCTTTACCTGTACCTGACTCACCTTGAATGATAACGCTAGCAGAGCTTGGTGCAATAGTTTCAACTTGATTTAACAATTTACGAGAGTTTTGATCTGAGAAAATAATTGCTTTTGCTCGAATTGGTTTTACAGGTACCCCGTTATCTGGCAAAGTAATTACTTTATAATCATTATCCAAATAGGATTTCATAATTAATCCTTTAAATAGATTAGGATGATATTAAAATAGAATAGTACAATTCAATTACAAAACTGATAAATAATAATTACAGATATTCAATCCATGATTTAAATATTCATCACTCTAAAAATCAACCTTATAACTTTATTAAGAATATAATTCTCAATTTATGAAATGTTGTTTTTTAAGCAGAATACGAATGCTTCTGATCAAATTTAGACACCTGATTAAAATACCATTCCCTAATCGCTTATTTTATATCAGTTTAAACTTGGCATTTATTTTGCTCATTGGTTAAAAATCCATAAAATAGGTTTAATAATGAGCATCGAATTCGTTGGTATGGTTTTTCCTAATCAATGGTCAGAAACCAAAGGTACACGTATTGGTCATAAAATAGACCTCGACTATCTACGTTATCATGCACGGGCACATGAATATGCTGGTTTCGATAAAGTTTTAATTGCTAGTGGACCAAGCAGCCCAGATAGTACACAAATTGCAGCTTATCTCGCACAGCATACTGAGCAACTCGGGTTTATGATTGCCCATCGTCCCGCGCTTGTAACACCAAATCTGGCTGCACGTTCTTTTGCGACACTTGACCATACGACAGGTGGTGGAAGAATCCGTTTACATGCAATTACAGGAATTACGGCTGAGCCTCAAGAAGGTGATTATATTGTTGATAAAATTCAACGTTATGAACGGACCGGGGAATATCTAGATATCATCAAGAAACTCTGGAAAAGCGATCAACCTATTAGTTATGAAGGTAAGTACTTTAAGCTAGAAAACGCTTTTTGCCCGTTAAAGCCAGTCAACGGGACAATCCCGATTTCATTCGGTGGCTCATCCGATATTGCTTATGATATTGCAGTCCGCCATGCAGACCTGTATTCACTTTGGGGGGAACCACTGGCTGGTGTAAAAGATCAAATTACTAAATTAAAGCTCGCAGCAGAACACGCCAATAAACCGCAGCCACCTGTTAGCTTATCCGTACGCCTTATTATTGGCCCAACCGAAGAACTTGCTTGGCAGCGTGCAGAACAGATACTTGCTGATATTCAGAACAATCCAACTTTTCAGAATAACGGCACATTGTCAGGGCACAAAATCAAAGGAATTGGTTCACAACGCTTATTGGCAGCAGCCCAACAAGGTGATCGACATGATCGTGCCTTATGGATGCCCACTGCAACTGCTGTAGGAGCTTATGGTGATACCACTGCCTTGGTTGGTACACCAGATACCATTATTGCGGCATTACTCGATTATGTAGATTTAGGCGTTACCACCTTTTTAAATCGTGGCTACGATCCAATCTATGACACGGTCGATTATGGCCGCTATATCATCCCTGCTGTACGTGAAGAGGCTGCCAAAAGATTAAAGCGCATCGCTTAAACATTTAAAGCATAAAGCCGCTCTGCAATATCTTTGAAGAGCGGCTTTTTAAAATAAAGATTTTCTTCAGTGAGAAAATCTTTATTTCATCGTTTATTGTAAGTCAGGTTTACAAATAGCCTGAATTTTCTCTCCTGCAATCACCTTTTTAGCAAATGGAATCGAATCTTGTAATGACGCATTGCTAACCCTATATTTGCAATAACAAATAAGGTCGCCGTCAATAAGAAACGAAATGGCATAAATCGATACAAAGCCAAACTTCGCAATAATGGATAATTTTTAAACATAAAAGATAGAAAAAAATTTGAGATTTTGTATTAGTGCGAGATTCATGCCAAATTAATGACCTGAAAAAATATTTTAACCCATTGTTTTATATTATTTTTATAGATGACTATTTATAGTGATGTTGATTTTAAAACACTGGCGCAATGGTTCTGTTGTAATCGCAACAAAATTTGATATATCAACATCATAAAAAACGATATTACAAATAACCAATAAATATCAACAACTTAATAAATGGCATCAATTTTGCTTTAAAGCATAAAAATCACAAAAGGATGTCATGATGACAACACTTCAAACTCAATCATTAAACACACTTTGGTACACGCGCTGCCCTGTACCAACAGGCCTAGGCATTTCAATTCAAAAAGGTTGGCTCAAAGAAAAGTTTAATGAGCAGCAGATTGAAATAAAATCAATTCGAGAATCAAATTCCAAAGATATTCGCAACTCTCATTTTAACCATACACTTGCCAATTCAGTTCGACACGGTGGCAGTATTCCTGCAATCTGGGCATATGCATCTGGTCAAAAAACTAAAGTGATTGGATTATCTTGGGCTGATGAAGTTCAATTATTGTTAACACGCTATGATTCAAACATCAAAACTGTTGCAGACCTAAAAGGCAAACGTTTTGGAATTCCATTAAATCAGGATGCAATTATTGATTTCTCGCGTGCACAGGCGATTCGTGGTTTAGAGAATGCCTTAAAGACAGTAGATTTAAAGGTAAGCGATCTTGAATTAGTTGACTGTTTACGAGCAGATATTTTAACAGCACAGCAACAACAGCCAGAAGAAAATGATTCTAGCTTTTATGGTAATCGCAACAAAATCAACGCAAGTGCAGAGATCGTGGCATTAATTAAAGGTGATGTGGATGCCATTTTTCTAAAAGGTGCACATGCTGCGCAGATTGCCCATGATTTCGCCCTGCATACCATTATTGATATTGGCTCACATCCAGAACCTATTCTACGCTCCAATAATGGAACACCAAGAACACTCACTGTTGATGAAGATTTTCTAAAGCAATATCCAGAGCAAGCCCAATCAATTGTTGATGCTGTTTTACAAGCAGAACAATGGGCACATGAAAACGCCGATGAAACCCATCGTTATCTAGCAAAAGAATGTAATAGTAGTGAGCAATGGGTTCATGCGGCATACGGTGCGGATGCACATCTGAAACTGAACACTAACTTTGATGAAATCTCTATTATTGCTTTACAAGACTTGAGTGATTTTCTCTATCGCTGGAACTTTATTCCTGCACAAATTAATGTTCGTGAATGGCTTGCACAGGATATTTCTATTCAAACTCAAGTGGCTTAATACTTTAAAATTAAAAAGGTTGTCATGATGACAACCTTTTTTTATTGAATTCATTTTACTTAGAAAATTTAGTCACATTTTCCGCCTGCTTCTTTAGAAGTACGGAGTTGTATTCTCCTGGTGGAATATTATTTAAATAATAATTTCCAACATGATATAGCCTCCAGCGAATTGGATCATGCGTGGTGTGAGTTCGTGCATTTCGCCAGAAGCGGTCTAGGTTCCATTTCGATAAAGTTGAACTTGCCCCAAGTAATCCAAAAATTTCACTCGAAATTTTTAAAGATGCATGATCAGACTGACTACGGGTAGCAGCAACCGATAAAATCAGTTCAGTTTGTAAATCTTCATCCTCTACATTTGCCAAATGCTGTTCAAAAATCTGTGCTGAACGATCCAATAATGCCTCAGCTGAACGCACTAAAACAGCGAACTCACCAATCTGTTTGATGATATGAGATTCATGCGTAGGCGAGTCGACGCCACTTTCTACCCAAGGTCGAGCATGATGTTGTAAATAATCAATCCCGCCTTGTAGGGCTCCTTTAGCAATTCCTGTGTCCATTGCAGCATGTAAAATCTGAGGCCAAGTGAGTCCAGTACGTAAAACAGTGCCTAAACCACCCGTATTTCGCTTAGCAACATAACGTTCATCAACAATCACATCTTTAAAATTAACAGTGCCACTGACACTATTATTTTGTCCCATCGCATCCCAGTCATCGAGCAACTCCACTCCATGCGTATCACGATGAATTAAAATCGAGACAGGTCCATCATCACTACCGGCAAATAAAGAAATCCATTCTGCAAGTAAAGAACCCGTAGAATAAAACTTACTGCCATTTAAAATTAATTGTCCTTCTGAATTTCGCTCTACACGTGTCTTATGCTGAAATTTATCTTTACCACCCACTTCTGCAAGTGCATTACCCAAACGCTTTCCGCTTAAGATATCAACCAGTAACTGATCACGAATTTCATCATCATAGCCCGTTAAAACGCCTCGGAACATGGTGAAGTGAATCTGTAATAACTGCCCTACACCACCATCTGCGGATGAAATAATTTTCACCACATTGACCAAAGTTGAAATACTGGCGCCTAAGCCCCCAAATTGCTTGGGTACAATAATCGCAGTTAAACCAGCTTCTGAAATTAAGCGAGCTTGTTCATAAGGTACGGTCTTGTTATAACTGGGGTCTCGAGCAAATTGATTCAGTTGATCCGCCACCTCTTTTGCAATATCAAGTGCTTCTTGCTCACTTTGAATATGCCTGATACTACCTAATTCTAAAAAATTACGTTGGTTAATGTCGTTCATTGTTAACTCCGGAAAATCTGTTCTTTTTTATGCGTAAACTTCAAGTACCTTGTCTTTAAACAAGCTTGGCGCATGGATAAGCAAAGTTTTGGTATATGTATGTTGAGGGTGACTCAGCACTTGATCTGTTTCGCCATATTCAACAATATGTCCATTTTTTAATACGGCGACTCGATCTGCGATTGCACGAACAACCCCTAGATTATGGGTCACAAATAGTAAGGTCACACCTTGCTGTTGGAGGTCTTGTAGCAGTTTTAAGATGGAAGCCTGAACTGAAACATCCAAAGCAGATGTAATCTCATCACAAATCAAAACATCAGGTTGGCACAGCAAAGCTCGCGCGATAGCCACTCGTTGTCGCTCCCCACCCGATAAATCTCTTGGATAGAGTTCCTGAACTTGTATAGGCAGAGAGACTTGTTTAAGTACCTGCGTGACTTTTTCTATGGCTTCTTGTCGAGATGCTCCAAAGAAATGCTGTACAACTTTAATTAATGTCTGACCAATCGTATGCGCTGGATTCAAAGCCTTATAAGGATTTTGAAAGATATATTGCAGTTTATGCCGCTGCTGCAAATGACGCTGTTGCCCACGCAACGACAAGACTTCATCTGCTAATGTAATTTGTCCATCTGCATTTTCATTCAGGCCGGCAATGACACGCGATAAAGTGGTTTTTCCTGAACCCGATTCACCCACCAATGCTAAACATTCGCCTTTTTTTAGTTGAAATGAAATATCAAAAAGTGCCTGTTGCTGCCCATACCATGCATTAATATGTTCAACTTTTAATAGAGCTTCCCGGTCTGTTTCTCTTTCAATCACTTGATGATCAATCTCTTTAAAATTAATCACACCGACATGATTCGAATGGTGACAAGCAACAAAATGCGGATCAAACTCATCTTTTAATTGAGTTAATTCAGGTTGTTTTTGACGACATATATCTGTGGCGAAAGTACAACGTGCCGCAAAAGCACATCCCACTGGACGCTCATTGGGCGAAGGAGCATGCCCTTCAATTGGAGATAAATATTTACGAATGGCCACATCGGGAATGGCGTTCAGTAAACCTTGCGTATAAGGATGCTTAGGCGTTTCAAATAGTTGGGTTAATACCGCATCTTCAGCAATTCGACCTGAATACAGAACAATCACCCGATCTGCAATATCTTTTACCACCGTTAAGTCATGCGATACATAGATAGCAGCAACGTTATATTCCCGACATAATTTACGAATGATATTCAACACTAATGTCTGTGTCGTCACATCTAATGCGGTGGTTGGCTCATCCAAAACGATCAAACGTGGCTGTAGCAAGAATGCCAAGGCCAATAAAATTCGTTGTTGTTGCCCACCCGAAAGCTGATGAGGATAACGCTTTAGAAATAGCTCATCATGCTGCAATCCCACTTCATTTAAAATTTTGGCAACCTTTTGGTATTTTTCAGCGCTCGATAACTTTGCCTGATGGACATCTAATAATTCAAATAAATGTTGTCCAATACTTAATGCTGGGTTGAGTGCTGTTCCAGGATCTTGGGCAACATGACTAATTTTATAACCACGAACCTGACGCAAAGCATGATCATCTAAACTGAGAATATCTTCATCATCCAGTTCAATTGTGCCTTGAATAATCTTGGCTCCATATCGTGCATAGCCCAATAAGGCACTCGATAATGTCGTTTTACCTGAACCACTCTCTCCAACTAATCCTAGGACCTCACCTTCTCGTAGGCTAAATGAAATATTAGAAACGATATGATTGCCAGTGTTGACCAATGCCACGGTTAAGTCTTTTACCGTTAATACTGTATTTTTAAATTTATCTGCCATGCTTATTTTTCCTCAATCCGAGCTGCTGCACGTCCAACGCCCTCAGCCAATACATTCGTTCCGAGCGCAAACAAAGCAATTAAGATGACAGGAGCAAATACCGCCCACGGCTGCACCAATAAACCAGCGCGATTTTCATTAATCATGAGTCCCCAATCTGCTGCTGGAGGTGCCACACCATAACCAAGAAAAGCCAAACCCGATAACATACCCACAGCCCATGTCAGCATCACACCAAGATGGATGAGTAAAGGCGTCAGCATGTTGGGTAAAATTTCACGAAATAAAATATAGGTTTTTGAGTACCCGAGAATTCTGGCTGCTTCGATATATTCTTGTTCCACCAGATTAAGTGCAACGCTTCGCGCAAGACGCACTACGCCAGGAATAAAAGCAATTGAAACCGTTAAAACAATGAGCCAAGGTTCCCGACCTAACATTGAAACGATAAGCAAGACCAATATAAGATCAGGAAAGGCCATAAAAACATCTGTAAGCCAAGTCACGAACTGATCAATCTTATTTCGAGCAAAAGCAGCGAATATGCCTAAACTAGAGCCAATAATTAATGCAACCAAACTGGCAGCCAGTGTCATCCAGATAATAGAAGCCCCTCCTGAAAGTACACGCGACCACACATCATGACCGATATAATCATATCCAAGAAACGATTTTCCTTCAGGCGGACCATATGTCATGCCGATCAAAGCAGTGGGCTCAAAGGGAACCAAGAGCGGTCCAACCAGTGCAAAAATCAACACTAAGGTCGTGACTACAAATCCAAAACGTACTTGTCTTTCACGAATTAATGTTTGAAAAAAATTTCTTTGGTACCAATGAAGTGAGCTCATTTCCCACCTCCTTGCTGAATGTTCTTTAAAGCATTACGGCGGTCAACAGGTTTTACTGTAATTGGTCGACCTGACTTCCATAAACGTAATGCCTGACGACGGCCTGGCGAACGTGCTTTATGTCTTTTGGCTGTTCGTATTCTTGGTGTGAGTAAGGTTGTGATTAAATCTGCAATTAAATTAACGGCTACCACACAAATGGTCAGTAATAAAACAATTGCTTGAATGGTCGGGATATCTCTTAATTCAATTGCGGCATTGAGTGCATTACCAATACCGGGATAACTGAAAACCACTTCAATAATGAGAGCTCCACTCAGCAGAACCCGTATCGTTAATGCTGTTCCCTGCACCACTGGCACCAATGCATTTGGTAAAACATGTTTCCATATGATCCGTCGCTCAGGAATACCACGTAATCGTGCAGAGGTCACATAATCCGACTCAAGTGCATCAATCATGGAACCACGAACTAAACGCATCAGATATGGAATAAGCGATAAGGCCAAAGTTAAAATCGGTAAAACTAAAAACTCTATTTGGCTAAAAGCTGACTGCTCTGGAATCAACAAGGATGCAGCTGGCAATATGTGCAGGATTGAGGTTGAGAAAAACATCATTAACCAGATTGCAATCACAAATCCTGGAACAGCCTTGAATAGAATAGAGCTAGAAACAATAATACGATCTAGTTTGCTATCTCGACGGAGTGACAGCCACACACCCAGTACCACTGAAAGTGGTACAGTAATAACAATAACCAAGATCGTTAATGCAACGGTGTTACCAAAATAATTCTGAACAATCTGTACAACAGGTACATTTGAATCAATCGAACGGCCAAAATTACCTTGCAATAATTGACTCAGCCAATGCCAGTATTGAATCAATATTGGATCGTTCAGGCCCAATTGTTCACGAAGTATTTGAACCGTCGCTTCTGGTGCTTCTGGGCCCAAAATGACGCGAGCCGGATCAGATGGGAGTGCTTGTGTGGCAATAAATACAATGAGACTAATCACAAATACAACCAATACACCTGACAACAACCGTGTGAAAAACCAAGGTAACCATGCTGGTATTTCAAATGATCTCGTCATTGTTTGATGTGAAATGGCTGTCTCTATATTGCTGGATTGCGTTGTCATAGCGGTCACCCCCTACGCCAAAATTCATCTGTACGCCACGCTGCAAAGCCTGTGCGATCGGGTGTTACGCCACCAATTTGGCCAGAATGTGCATCGAGTACATTATTAAAACCCCAAATGAGCAAACCACCTTGCTCATGTTGAATATGCTGTGCTTCATGAATGAGAACTTTGCGTTTTTCCAAATCAGGCTGTTGTAATGCTGTATGAACCAATTCAGTAAAACGTTCATTGTTAAATCGAGTTTTATTATTTGCCGCACCAGGCCCATCAATTTGCAAAACGGTTAATAAAAAAGGTCGTGAAACGTTTGAACCTGTACTAAATGCCCAATCTTGTTTTACAGCATCAGCAAAGGTGGCAGCTTCAACCTGTTTAACATTAACAATAACACCAGCCTGAGCCGCATGCTGAGCAAAAACCAATGCGGCATTGCTATCTGGACCTGTATACAAATCAACCGCCAAGCTATTGCTAAAACCAGCTTCTTTCAACAATCCCTTAGCTTTATTTAAATCTTGCTTACGCTGTAGAATACTGTGGTCATACACGGGATCACTAAAGGAATAGAGATCATTTGCAACTCGTCCTTGACCAGCTAAAGCCCTTTTAACCAAATCATCTCTATTGGCAATCAATCTAAAAGCTTGACGTACTCGAGGATCATTGAAAGGTGCTTTTGAGGTATTCATATCAAAAGATTGCCAAGCATCTGTTTCAGAAGAAACGAGATTCAATCGTTTATTGGCTTGAATTAAAGAAATATGCTCGGCACTTACACCTGAAGCAATGTCAATTTGACCAGATTGCAAAGCAGCAAGACGCCCTGTCTGATCTTTAAAATCAATGATTTCTATTGCATCAGCATAAGGCCTATTTTCTTTCCAGTAATTTTCAAAACGGACAAAGCGTGAACGCTGGCCTGGTGTAAAACTGTCAAGCTTAAAGGGACCTGCTCCTACGACATTTTTAACTGGGTCATAATCTGTAGGAACGATGCCTCCCCAACTCATCCATGCCTCAGGTAAAGCAACCAACCCTTTTCCTTGAGTAAAAGGAATCTCAACTGTGTATTCATCTCGCTTTTTAATCTCATTCCTTTGCAAAGAATAAAGATAGGCTGCAAATGGAGAAGCGAGTTTAGGGTCCGTCAAACGGCGTAAGGAGAAAATAACATCATCAGCAGTAATCGTTTTACCATGATGAAATTCGAGTCCTTTTTTTAAGCGAATGGTCCATTTCGTCCCATCATTATTCGGCTCCGCAAATTCAGCAAGTGCGAGTTTGGGCTGGATATCTCTACCCCATTCCCATAATTTTGCATATAAAGGCCAACCTCTGAATGCACTGGACATACCAATAGGCTTATGCGCGTCTAAATTACCGGCTTGATTGCCATTGATTACTCCAATTTTGATCACACCGCCTTTTTTCGGATTATCATTTTGAGTATTACTAGGACTAGCACTCTCAGAAGATGAAGAGTCAGTTTTAGAACATCCTATTAGGCTAATTGCAGCAACAGCTCCAACCCCCAATCCAGTCTGCTTAATCAGTTCTCGACGTGTAATTTTGTTCATGTTTTCTCCCTTAAACTACGATTTCTTGATTCAAGAGAGAATCAATGGATGAATTTTTATTGAGCTTAGGTAACTCAAAACCATGATCGAGCTCTAATAACGGGAACAATAAATCAGCTACGCGATAGGCTTCTCCAATTAAAGGGAAACCAGATAAGATAAAGGCAGATACACCATAGCTTTCGTATTCTTTAATCCGTTCAGCAATATTTTCAGCACTGCCGACCAAGGCAGTACCTGCTGCTGGGTTTAAAATATCAAAACCAAATAAAGATGGCCCAGTCCAAACATTAGGATAAATTTCAAAATCTTTAGCACGAGGTAATACCCCATGTCGTAACAAAGTGAGATTTCTTTGAACGATCGGATTTGGGCTTTGATAACTCTCAAAAGTTTCATCGGGAGGAAGCTGCCGTTTAACAGCTTCAATTGCATAATTTAAATCAATCTTGTCGAGTAATGACTGAGCATACTGCCAAGCCTCTTCTTCTGTTTCTCGGACAATAATTTGCAATCGAGTACCAAACTCTAAAGTACGCCCAACTTTTGCCGCCTCAGCGGCAACTTTGCTAAACTTTTCTCCAAGCAGCGGTGGCGTATTCGCAAAACTTAAATACACATCGAGTAATTCAACAGAATGCTGAACGCCTTTGGCAGAAGTT
This sequence comes from Acinetobacter sp. UBA991, assembly GCF_002292065.1. NCBI lineage: Bacteria > Pseudomonadati > Pseudomonadota > Gammaproteobacteria > Moraxellales > Moraxellaceae > Acinetobacter > Acinetobacter sp. UBA991. The sequence goes on from NZ_DBBF01000013.1 coordinate 125,338, forward strand.
CCAGCTCCCCATAAAGGAACACCCTGCTTTTGAGTTGGACCACGCCATTTGGACATTGGAGATCCACTTTCTAGACGTGGTGCAATTTGAATAAATTCCCCCTCAAATCCAGATCGATCACCTAAATAGTTTTGCTGAAATGCTGTCCAGTATTCCTTACTAAAGTCATAACGCTCATCATGAGTATAGTGAATACCTAAAGCTGCCAAACCCTGATCATTTCCATTCACAACATTGAATAACAAACGTCCTTTAGAGAAGGCATCAAACGTTTGCGCATATTTCGCCAAAACTGCTGGCTGGACTTCTCCAGGATGTTGGGCAACCAGAAACTTTAAACGTTCAGTAAATGGAATTAAACTTGCAGCAACAGCAAGTGTTTCATACTCGCTGGTACCCATAAGTGAACCGTAAAAACCAAGTCGATCCGCAGTAATCGCAATCTGTTGCAAGTGTTCATAATCAGTATCCCACCGCCCAGATTCCAACCAAGGATATGGTCCATCCGGAGAAGTGAGATACCATAAAAGTTTTACAGCCATAGTATTCTCTATATTTATATTTGAATCAGATTTCTAATGAAGTGGAAGTAATCCAAGCGACTTGGCTTTATCGGTTAAACCACTCATTCGCCACTGCTGCTGTAAAACACCCTGTCCGTATTCACGGCTTCCCCCAGCTAATTCAGCTAGTAGCTGAATCTGTGCACCTTCCTCAAGTAACAAGATAAATTCAGCTGTTTCTTGTAATCCCTGACGTCCCCATACGGTTGCACCACCGTTGGCTTCTAAAATTGCTCGATGTTCGATATCAACTTTGAGTTGATCTAAAATGAAATCGACTTCTGCCTGACGGCGATCAATATAAATTGGGAGTTCTTTAAATAAATGAAAGCGCTGAACAGGCACATAACGAATCGGTAAGGTACGATGGGTTTGCGCCCAAGCCCCTAAATTCGGCGCGTGTACATGAGATATTGTGGTGACATCTGCATGCTCGCGAAAAAGTTTGTTATAACGCCCACCTGCATTTTTTCTTCCCAATAAAACTTCACCATCAATTGTCTCCACAAGTACTTTGCTTTTTTTATCTTTAGACCAAGGTCCTGCGTAGTTAAAAGTGACTAAGGTATTATCAGGTCCACGTTCAACAAAATTAACCGTTCCATTTGCCGTGATTGTTCTTGTTTCACGGAATACTTCAAAAGCAAATTCAGCTTTTTCACGATTCAATTCGATAAAGTCATTGAGTTCAGGAGAAAGTGGCGTTTGAATAAGTGTTGTCATGATCAATATCCTATTAAAATTGCTTATTTTGGCGGCGCTTTAAAACTTCGAGCAAAGGACGGTGGTCGACCCAAGTATTAATATCGACATCACGCTCAAGAAAACCATGTAACCAAAGGAAATCTTTTTGTTGTCTTAAAAGCTCTAAACGCTCTTCACTTAATGATGGATGTAAAGACTTATGAAAATTATTACGGTAAGCTGTTGCGACACTCTCTGCGCCTGCAATCGTTTCATCTTCAAGAATAACCAGCACTTCATCTAAATGATCTTGAGCCCAATCTGCGGTATCAAACAGCTCTTCCAGAAAATCAACGACGACATCAAAGTGATCTTTTAACAAATCTTCATGTACGGTAATTGGACGAGGCGTACCATTGTTTACACGGGAGGTCACATCTTCAAATTGATCCAAATCAATCCCAACTTTTAAACCGCGTTTTGTCGCAGCTTCAACAGCAGATGCTCCTTTTACATAAACAGCATCAACTTCACCGGTGATTAACGCATCTAATCCAGACCAATAGGTACTGGCATCACGTTGTTGTGTATTCGATTCCGCTCGTTCAGGGACTTCAATAAAATCCACATCACGGAAAGTTAAATTTGCGAGTTGCAAAGCACCTCGAATACCCTGTAAAGACATCGCTCTAAAAATGCTACCTGCCCGTTTGTCTGCATATTCAGGTAAAGCAACTTTTACATTTTTTAAATGCTCTGGCTTGCTGATTTCAGAATCAGGGCGAACAATAATTACCTGCCATTCATCAATCCATGTCAAACCAATGAGTCGACTTGGAGCACCTTCAGAACGAGCAGCTAATGCTGGAACATTTCCACCTTCACGAAATAATGCTGGCAGTTGATGATCAAAATGATGAACAGATAGACCTTTGCGCGCATCTTGTAAAACAGCAACATCAATACCATGCTGTTCAAACTTTTCAATCAGTGTCCCACGTTTAAGTGAGATCCCTGTTGCCGTTGGGACTGGACATCGAGTGACCCAGATTTCAGATAAAGTACTTTTCACAAATTCTTTAGAATTTTCTTTTTTATCGATAACAAGTGACATAGGTATTCCTTAGGATAATTCCAATTTCATATCACTTGTATTGAGCAGCTTTTATGCCAATATTAATTATTTATAATTTTCAACATCTTATGAAAAATTACAATCAAGTTATTGTTTATATTTCATCATTTTTTTAAATCAGTGTTGTTTTCACAACACCTAATAAAGAAATGACTGTGCTTAATCATTTTTCAAAATTAGAAATCTATTCTTCGTATATATGTTTTAAGTTTTTATGTGTAATATATTAAACAAATAAGTTGAGTATATTACATGAAAATATCTTTACTCATATCCTCATTGCCTACGCAGAACACAACAACTCGTATGAGAGTCTGGCGATCTCTCAAAGCAAGCGGCGCAGCAATTCTAAGAGATGGCGTCTATTTGCTCCCTATTACTCATAGTGCAAAGTTTGAACCTATTGCTAATGATGTTATTTCAGAACAAGGAACTGCTTATATCTTTCATGCAGAGCAACCCTTAAATCTTGAGCTTGCTCCTTTTTTTAGTCGGAAAGAAGAATACGATGCTCTCTATAAACAACTGTCTGAATTAAGAGATCGGCAGACCAAAGATGAAAAGAAAGAGCTGCTCAAGCAAATCCGGAAATTAAGAAAAAGTATCGATGCACTGGTGGAAATTGACTATTACCCCGAT